>CAYHRZ010000374.1:0-5764 GCA_964359125.1 uncultured Klebsiella sp.
GCCGCGCGCCCTCGCGGGCGCTGGCTTCGCCCGCCGGGGGCCGCCCGGGGGCGTGGTGGGCGGGGCCCTGTTCCTCACGTGGGCCCTGGTGCGCGTGCTCGACGGTGCGCTCGCTGTGACTCACCCGGCGGCGGCGGCGGCGCTGCTGCTCGGGGCGGCGGCGTCCGCGTCCTGGCTGGCGTGGCGGCGGTGACACCGCGCCTCCGGCTGCTCGGGCTCGCGTACGCGCGGAGCTTCTTCCTGGTCCACGGTGGCGCCGTGCTCGTGTTGGGCATCGCGATCGCCGCCGAGTCGGCCGACGAGGACCTGCGAGCACTTGCCGGGAGGCTGTCGGTGAATCTGCCGCACACCTGGGCGCTGCTCGCGCCGCCCCTCTGCCTAGCCGCAGCCGCGCTGGCGGTGTCGCGGCTGCGGACGACCGGGCAACTGACCGCCCTGGGTAGCGTGGGCGTGGCAGTGCGCTCGGTCCTGGGGGGCGCGTTCTTGGTCGGTCTGTTCTTCGGCCTCGGGTGTGCCGTCACCGGGGTGGCGTCGAGTCCCGCGGTGGAGGTGTCCCGCGTAACGGGCGGGTGGTGGCTGAGGGGGACCTTCGTGCCTGACGACGTCGGCAACTTCCCCGTGCCGGCCGGACCGGTGCTGGGTCGGTGGCTGTCCACGGCGTGGCTATGTCCCCTCGCGGCCTGGACCGGGGCGTCGCTGGGTGCCTGGCGCGACGCCGGGCGCGTCCTGGTGGTGGCGGCGGCGGTCTTGTGCCTGGACCTCGTCCAGCGCGGGCTGCCGCTGGGCCACGCGCCGTTCGTGGGCGGCCTCGCGGCGGCCTTGGCGGTGTCGATGCAGTGGGCGAACCGGGCAGGTCGCCGGTGGCCGACCTAGCGCGCGCCCTGCCGAGCGCGCACGCCCTGCTCGCAAGTGAGCTTGAGGTCGGGCACCCACACCTCGCAGAGCGCCAATTCGGCGTGCACGTCGTCGGCGGGGCGCCCGTTGAGCACGCTCAGTCGGCAAAGCTGGTCGCCGCCGCACCACCCCATCAGCGTGTCGTTGGAAACCCGTGGTGAGGAGGACGCGAGTTCCAACTCGACGAGTTGGACGAGGCAGGGCTCCATGAACGTGTTGGTCGCGCGGCACACCGGTTCCCAGGAGGGGGCCGGTGCCGCGGCGACAAGCCCCGCCATCAGCAGGGTGCCGCCCATGGAACCTAGGATGCCGGTGATGCTGATGCGAATCATGGTGACCCGTGGAGTATATCGGCCCATCGGAGCGACTTTCAAGTTTTTGATTATTCGTCGTCTTGGTGACGCCGTACGACCGCGCTCGCCTCCTCCTTACGGGACAAGCAGGGCCACGGTGACTGCAAAAAACAGCGCGACGAAATGCCACAGTGGTGCGAGTCGCGGCAGGCCGAAACGCGCGTGCGCTGCGGCGGCCACGCCGCCAAGCCAGGTCGCGAGCGACACGCGCCAGAAATACGCCACGTGGACGGTGGGTCCGATGGCGCGCGGATCCGGCTCGCCGAGCAACGCGCTGCCCGCGCGAAGGCTCGCGTACGCCACGAGCGTGGCGCTCGCGAACAGCAGGAGGGTGTCGCCGCGAGGGATGCTCAGGAGGCCGCCAGCACGATTGGGCACTCCGGGTCCGGGGCGAAAAGCTCACCGGTCGTGTGCAGGGACACCGCGTGGCACCCGCCGCGGCAGGCATCCGCGTACGCACACCGGTTGCACGGCGCCGCGTCGGGGCGCTGCCGCCAGCGTGGCGTGACCGCGGAGCGTACGAACGAGCAGGGGGTCGATCGTCCCTCCACGTCGACCGCGAGCAGCGCGTCACCCCCGTGGCAACCGGTCCACCCGAACGCGGCCATGCGCGTGGGATCCACGCCGTGCGCGGCGAGAAACGGCGTCATCGCGCAGTCGACCCGGAACGTCACGCCGGGGTGGTCGTCCAGCAACCGCAAGAGCACCGGCCACACGGCCATCGCCTGCCGGGCGGAGAGTCGCTGGTCCTGGTACGTGGCGGCGGCTCTCCCGGCGGGCTTGAGCCGAAGCAGGTGGATGTCGCGTGCACCAGCGGCCACGGCCGCCGCCACGGTGGCATCCAGGCCGTCGAACGTGTCGCGTTGCAACACGATGTTCACCCCCACGTGGGCCCCGCCATCCGCTAGCCAGCGAATCGCGTGGAGCGCGTCGTTCGCACCGTCGTAGCCACGGGCGGCGACGTAGCGTTCGCCCAGGCCGTCGAGCGAGACGTTCACCTGGTCGAAGGCCAAGGCCGCCGTCAGGCGCCCCCGGCCGCTCGTCGTGAGTCCCGTGCTGAGACCGTGCGCCCGGGCGCGCCTTGCCAGGTCTTCGAGTTGGGGGTGGGCAAGGGCCTCGCCCCCGCCGAGGGCCACGTGGAAGACGCCCTTGGCGGCCAGCTCGGCGAACCGCGCATCGAGCACCTCGACCGGGACGACGCCGCCGGATGGGGACGGGTCCACGTGGCAGCTGGGGCAGGGCAGGGGGCAGGCCCGACTCACCTGCACGTGAGCCTCGTGCGGGGCGCCATTGTGCTCGGCCGTCCGGACCAGAGCGGGGGGCGCGTCGACGGCGTGAGTCTGGCCGCCCCCGGGCTCGTCCCGAGATCGCCGCGCCCGCCACGCCTCCGCAGCTGCCCACAACGATGTCACTGCCACCTGGGACCAGACCAGCACGTTGACGACGTTGCCGAGCGAGGAGCAGTTGGGGGCCCGACCCAGCCGGATGCTGCGGATCTTCACGGGATGCCCAGCGAGGCGAGCCAGCCGTTGGCCGACGCCGCCCACGTGAGCGCACCGAGCGTGCCCAGGCCCGCCACCGCCGGGTGACAGCGGGTGGCGGCCAACAGGCACGTCGCGACCACGGTTCCGGCCAGCGCGAAGTCGGCGAAGTTCTCCGGGTCGAATATCGTCGCCAGCACCAGGGGGCCGCCCCCGAGGAGGAGCGTCCCGGCAACCGGCAGGGGGTGCCCCGCCGACGTGCCGGCGCGGCGGGCCCGAATCGAACCGCCCACCGCGGCGAGCAGGTAGCTGGCGCCGAGCGCCAGTCCCACGCGCCCGATCCAGCTGTGTCGAGACTGCCGGGCCCGGATGGCACGCTGCTCGGTGAGCCAGGCCTCGTCGGTTGCCGCCACCGGGGCCGCGCTCGGCGACCCCCCGCGCAGCGCGTCGTGCGCGAGCCAGCGTGCGAGGTGCGGGGCCGCGGGTCCACCCGGGTTCGCGTCGAGCGCTTCCTGGACCCGTGACCTGGCTTCCCCGGCGCCCAGCGCGGGGTGCCGGCGTACGCGCTCCAGGGTTCGCCACCCCGCAAACTCATCGGCGGCCTGCGGGCCCAGCACCTCGAGCCGGCTCTCGCAGTAACGGCGATCCCGGTCGCCTGATGTCGCGACACACACTTGCAGGTTCGCCATCGCCGCTGCGTACTCTCCGGCGGCCTCGGCGTCGGTGGCTGCCCGCCGGGGATCGACGCCCTGCGCCCACGCGGCCGCCAGCGCCCAGGCCAGCGTCACCGTCGCGCCGCCGCCTCGCCCGCCGCGGCGGCGATGAACGCCACCTGGCAGGTGTCCCACTCCGGCTTCACGGCGCCAAAGTAGTACGCGGTGAACGGCCAGGGCGGCGGGTTGATCGGCGTGGTGAGCGTGACAGTGCTCCCGCCCTCGGCGCTCTCGACCACCCAGCGGGTCACGAACCCGCGGTTGCCCGCGTGGTCCCAGTCCACGATCACCCGCTGTCCCTGGTCGTCGGCGCGGGTCACTGACAGGTCGAGTTTGCGATGCATCGCCGCCATGTCGTAGCGGACCCGGGCGGTGGCGCCGACGCCGCTGCTGGGGGTGCCGGGCGTCCAGAGGCCGACGCAATCCCGGGGGAGGGTGGGCCCGATGCGAGGTAGATCAACGAGCAACGCCAGCATTTCTGTCGGGCTGACCGACACCTGCGCGCTGGCGACGATGTCGGCACTCGGCCACGTGGTGGCCGTCGCCGGTGCGGCCAGGAGGAGCATGGTGGGTGCGACGATCATGCCCGCCGCGATAACGCACGTACTCGACCGGTTGGCGGATGCTGCGACGACTCATGAATCTTCCTTTCACGGTTGCGAGCAAGGCGGCGCGGGCCTTCTCGGATCGCGAGGACCAGCGCATCAAGGAGAAGTACGGCACCGCGCACGATCCCGGGGAGGTGCCGATCAGTCGCGACGTGTCGGTCGACCCGATGGTCACGGCCGCCACCGCCGTCGAGGGCGACGTGAGCATGACGCCCGCGGTGGTGATGCACGAGCAGGGGGAGGGGCCCATCGCCTTCGTCGACGTGCGGGATGCCGAGGCCTGGGGCCGTGGCCACGTTCCCGGCGCCATTCACATTCCGATCACGGAGGTGGGCGTGCGCGTGAGCGAACTGCCCTGGGAGATCCGGGTAGTGACGTACTGCGACGATGGATCCCTCTCTCGGCAGGCCGTGGCCTTCTTCCGGGAACGGGGCATGGAGGACACCTACGTCCTCGCGGGCGGCCTGGCGGCGTGGGCGCGGGCCGGCGGGCAGGTGACGACATGAACGTGGGCTGGCTGGCGCCCCAGCTCCGGACCGATCGGCTCGTGATCCGGCCGTTCGCCGTGTCGGACCTCGCCGCGGTGCACGCCTACGCGCAGGGCTACCCGGCGGAGCGCTACGGCAGTTGGCTCGGCGGCAACACCCCCAGCGACGTCGCCCGCTACATCGCCGACACTGTGGCGCGGTACGGTCGCCCGCCGCGGTGCGACCTCGGTGTCACCCTCGACGGGCAACTCGTCGGCGGCGTGGCCTTCCGGCAAGTGTGGGTGGCGCCCACGCAGGTCGAAATCGGCTGGGTGATCCACCCCCGGTTGGCGGGGCACGGCGTCGCGCGCGAGGCGGTGGGCGCGTTGATCGACCACATCTATGCCGCGTTCCCCGACATGATCCGCGTTGAAGCCCGAGTGCGGGCCGACGACACCGCAGGGCACCGTCTGCTCGGCGCGCAGGGTTTTCAGCGCGAGGGCGTGCTGCGCCACGGCGGGGGCGACGTCGACGCGGAGTTGTTCGGCCTGTTGCGACACGAGCGCACGCCCGCGGTGGCGAGCGGGTGATGCTCCTGCTCGCCGGTTGCGACCTCGTCGGGGCGCTGTCCACCGGGGCCTCACCCGTGGACCTGGGCACCCCCGTGTTGCCGCCCTGCGCCACCTCCGTGGACTCGCCGGCCCCTCGGGGTTGCGTCACGGGCGCGCTGAGCTGCGGTGCCGTAGTCGACGGCACCACCCTGGGCGGTGACTCGGCTTGGGACGACGCCTTTTACAGCAAGGCCTTCTGTTTCCCGGCGGGGGATCGCCACAGCGGCAGCGAGCGGGTGTATGTCCTGGACCTGCCCGAGCTCACCGAGGCCACCATCACCCTGACGTCTGACTGCGTGGATCTCGACCTCGCGGCGGTGGCCTGGGCTTACGACGGGCGGAGTTGCCCCACGCTGGGGCACGCGATTGCCGAGTGCGAGGGTGACGCCAAGCGTGGGGGCGGACAGGTCAAACTACAGGCATTCAAGCCTCGCACCTACCTGGTGGCGGTCGACGGCAAGGCGGGCACGGTGGGCCCCTATTCCCTGTCGGTGAGCTGCCAGACGCTGCGCTCGCCCGAGGAGCGCAACTTGCCCCCCGGGAAGCGCTAGGTCCTCGGCGCCGGTCGCCCCGCGCCGGTCGCCCCGCCCCGGTCGTTTATTTGCCGCCGCGGCGAATCAGGTTCAGCGCACTACCC
>CAYHRZ010000375.1:0-5751 GCA_964359125.1 uncultured Klebsiella sp.
CGCGGGGACAGATGGAGTACGGCACCCCCGAGGAGAGCGCCCGCACGGGGGTGGGCGAGATCCGCGGCGCCAACACCGGCAACGACACCATCTCCGCCCTCGACGGGTCGGTGATCACCCCGTCCTACAAGGCCGGGTTGGTGCGCAGCGTGGCGATCAAGGACCTCGACGTCGTGGAGCGCGAGTCGGGCATCCCCAGCGTGGCGCTCGGGCGGCTCGGGCCACCGGAGCTCTCGAAGCTCCTCTTCGAAGCGGAGCTGTTGCGTCACGCCTGTGGCACCATCGAGGCGGTGGCCGCCGCCGACGACGCGGCCGCCCTGGCGGCGCGCTGCGTGGAGGTGCTGGAGAGCTCCGGCACCGGCCGCACCGCGCCCAGCATCGGCATCCCGGTCCTCTTGCCCGACGGCAAGCGCATGCTCCGCGGGCCCCGCATCAACGTCCCGGAGTTGGAGGGACACCACCAGTCGGTCCGCATGGACGACGCGCGGCAGGTCGACGCCTGGGCCCGGAAGGGTTGGGTGGACCTGCGCCCGTCCAACATGGCCATCTGGTCTGGGCGCTGCCGCAAGATGCTCACCGCCCGGGCCACCCTGCGCGACGAGGGCTCCGCCGCGGCGAGCATCGAGTCGTTCATGGCCACCGAGTTCGAGATCGGGGAGCTGGTGGCGTGGATCTTCAACAACGAGATGGGGGGGTATAGGGTGAAGTAGGTGGGGTGGGCGGGGTGTCGTCCGGGGCGGGCGCCGCTTCATCGGAAGTTGTCGACCGGATCCTCGGTCCGTTCAGGGGCCTCGCCACTGCCGTGCCGCGCTTCGGCGGGATGGAGTTCACGCACCTTGCGACCGTGAGTCACCGCCGTCGCGCGGTGTCGGCGACTCCCCGGGGCACTCTGCCTCCGCGTTCCCCGTCGCCCGGGGCGGGGTTGCGCCCCTGCCTGCCGCTGCCCCGCCCGCTCGTGGTGGCGGCCTCTCGCACGCTCGGTCACGGAGGCATAGGGGAGACGTCACCATGCCTGGATCACTCGATGCCTCGTAGCGAAGCGGCTCCTCGGGTGGCCGGGACGCTGGTGTCGGCGCGGGCGCCGCCGGGCCGTCACGCGCTTGTCGTCGTGGCCACGGTGATCCTGGCCGGTGTCGCCGCCTTCGAGTCAGCGTCGGCACTGTCTGAGGACGACTTCGGCTACTTGATGTGGGGGCAACTCACTCGAGGTGATTGGGCGGCGTGGCTGGAGGGGCCGGAGTGGTTTTCCTACCGCCGCCCGCTCAACGCGCTCGTTTGGTGGCTATCGGGTCAACTCGACATCAGCGGCACACTCGTTCGGTGGGTACAGGTGGGGCTGTGGACCACCTTCGGAGCGGTCACGGTGGTGGCGAGCAGCTCGACGTGGCGGGGGGCGGGGATTGCACTCCTTGTGCTGCTCACCAACCAGGTCTTCGTGGATTTGCTCCAGTGGCGCAGTTGGCTCACTACCACTGGGGGAATAGCCTTTCTGGCGCTGTCGGCGGTAGCGATGCATCAGGGCCGGTCTGCACTGCTTGTCGCGTTCCTGGGGATGATGGCCGCAGGGTTCAAGGAGGTGGCGGCGCTTGGTGTCGCCTGTCTCGCGCTTGGTCTCCCGGGGTATCGTTCGGTCGGCGTCCTGGTGGGCGGTGCCGTAGCGGTTGGGGCAGTGTTCTCGCTGCACAAGCTGGGAATCGTGTTTGTGGCAGAAAACCTGCGCTTCCACGCCTCGACCGTGGCGCTGTTCGCGCCCCTGGTTCCCGTCCTCCTGGCGACGCGATATCCGCGACTTCCGGCGTGGGCCCTCTTGCCGACCGCAGGACTGGCCGTGGCCCCGGGTGTGTTGTCGGCGGCGGCCGTCGTGCTGTCGGCGGCGCTGTTTCTCACCACGGCGCCGCGGTGGACGCCTGCGGTGTTCGCGACGGCACTGGTGCCGCTCGCGGGTGCCGCGCACGCTAGGCAGTATTTGCTGGAGTCGTGGGCCCTGCTGGTCCTGGCGCTGGCAACCCGCCCGCGGGTGCAGGTGCCGACTCAGGCATGGATTGCCATGGTACTCATCGCCCTGCCTGCGGCGGGCAACTTCGAGGTCGCGCGCTCGGGGCAACGCGCCAAGTTTCAGCAACAACTAGACTTTCTGGCGACGTTTCAGCCGGCGGTCGCGAGCAGGCTCTATCACCCCGACGTGCTCTGGTACTGGGACCTGGACGCGATCTATTGGGTGCGGGGTGGTGCGGTCCTTTCGGGGCAACCTCCCCCGGGCGCCGCGCCGGCTCAGGTCGGACCGCTGTCCGGTGTGTGGGCAGACTTGCGCTTCGAGTAGGATCGGGGGCGACGTACGCTTCGCCTCCGCGCCCCCGCTAGGGAATCGCCACGGAGTACACCGAGCCAGAGCCGACGCCGGCGTTGGATGCACCAGGCGCCGCAACGAGGAGTTCGTCAGCGCCGTCTCCGTCGAAGTCACCCGCTGGAAGGACGCGGTACCCGAAGCTGTCGCCGGCCGAGGAGCCCGCCGCCATCAGCCGGGAAGTCGTGAAGTCCAGGCTCCCCCCCACGAAGCGCTCTCCGCCCATCAGCGCAAGTTGGCCTTGTTCGGTGTACGCAGGCCAATCTTCCGCCAGGAGCACGAGGTCGGCTCGACCATCGCCGTCAAAGTCGCCTGCGGGCGCGACGCCGGTGAGCCACTCCCCCTCGACATCGTAAGTTAAAAAATGCTCTGCACCCGACTCGTCGACGAACCCGCGCAGGTCGGCCACGTCCCACAGTCCGAACGTCCAAGCGCCCGCGATGAGGTCGTCAGACCCGTCGAAGTCAATGTCGCCGACTGTGACCGAACCGAGGAGTCGTCCGGTCGACCACGTGACCAGGCCGGCTTGGGCTGCGTCGCTCACGCTCCCGCTGGTTGCGCTCAATCGATCGACGAGGAACATCCCTGCGGACCCGGGCTCCGCCACCTGCTGTCCGAGAATCAGCCAAGGTCGCCCGCTTCCATCGTCGTCTCTCGCGGTTGTGATGGCCTCCAGGCCGCTGGTGTCCTGGGTGCCCCAGAGTACGACGTCGTGGGTCGAGTCATCCACCGAGACCCCCGTGCCGGGGGAGTCCCACAGGTACACCGCGCCTCGCCCGCTTCCGCCACCGCTTGCGCCGGGAGCGCTGACG
This sequence comes from uncultured Klebsiella sp., assembly GCA_964359125.1. Taxonomy (GTDB): domain Bacteria; phylum Myxococcota_A; class UBA796; order UBA796; family SXON01; genus SXON01. Next base: position 3,157 of record CAYHRZ010000375.1, read on the forward strand.
GCGAGTTCCTGCAGCCCGTCGCCGTCTAGGTCGTCCAGCCACGCGGTGTCGGATCCAAACCACGACCCTGGCTCGGTGCCCGCGATCGTGAGTGTGGAAAGTTCGTCGACGGCGCCCGTGGTACCCGCGCAAAGGGCGCGGCCGTCTAGGACGAAGACCGAGCCCTCGCCACCCCGGTCACCCACCTGGGCCACCGCGACACGCCCCGCGCTACTGACTCGGGTGGTGGCGGACATGTAGGCGCCTTCGCCGGTGCCCTGCGCGTAGCCACCGCTCCCAGCTGAGAGGACGCCGGGCTGCCCGCTGATCGCGTAGACGGCTCCCCGGGCGCCGTCGACGTAAGGGGCGTTCCCGAAGAGGCATTGCTCGTCGACCCACAGGCCGATGCTGCGGCCGAACTCGCCCCCCGCGGCCGCACCGTCGATTCGCGTCAACGCCTCGGTGCTGGACCAGGTCACGGGATCCCAGGCGTCTCCGTCGCAGTCATTGTCGGTGCCATCGTCGTCCCAGGCCTCGGCCACACCCGGCGACGAGCCAGCGTCACTGTCGTCGCAATCATCGCCACCCACGGACTCGGCGTCGTAGCCGTCGCCGTCGACGTCCGTAAGGTCGGCTCCATCGCAGTCGGAGTCGATGCCGTCGTAGGGCTCGTCCGACGCCCCTGGGTGCACGCCGGCCGTGGTGTCATCGCAGTCGCCTGCGGTCGCCACTCGCCCGCTGCCGCCATCGCAGGAGCTCTCGCCGGAGTCGTTGTCGTCCCCGAACCCGTCGCCGTCGGCGTCCACATACCAGAGCGTCGCGTCCTCGGCGCCCTGATCGACGACTGAGTCGCAGTCGTTGTCGATGCCGTCGCAGATCTCCACGAGCCCAGGCCGCGCCGCTGCGTCGTTGTCGTCGCAGTCAGACTCAAACGCGACGCCATCCCCGTCGTGGTCGGTCAGCGCCACGATGCGCTCCTCGTACAGCGCGGTGTTGACCAAGCACGCGGCGGAAAGCAACAGTACCACTCGAGCCCCTGGGCGACGACTCACATTGTAGCCGCTTGGGAACGGACGCTGCTACATCCACCCCCCCCGGCCCCTTGCGGGCGCCCCACCCCCGCCCCCATCCCGCTAGACTCCGGGCTCGATGATGACCTGGTCCGCCCGCGACCCGCGACTGCTGCTCGTGCCGGTGGCGGCAGCTTGCGGGTTCCTGGTCGGGCAGGCTTCCGACGGCAACCGGTGGACGACGATCGCGCTGTTGCTGGAACCGCTGGCGTGGGTGGCGGCGGGCTGGGCGGCGTACGCGGCGTGGCTCCGCCGGGACCTGGTGCTCTTCGTGGTGGCGACGCTGGGCATGGCGGGGGCATCGGCCATGGCCCGGCTGCCGCGGCCCGGCGCCGAGCCGGCGGGCGACGCGCCGGCGTGGGTGGAGCAGGCCCGCACCTGCGCCCGGTCGCTGGCCTTGCCTACCGAAGGCTTCCGCGTCGTGCAGTGGCGCCCGGGCGGCGAGGTCGGCGCGGCCGGCGTGTCGGCGCTGGCAGGGCTCGGCGCCGACGTGGTCGTGCTCCTCGGGCCGGTGTCACCGTCGCTGGACGAGGGCATCCGGCGGGATTTCGCAGGGGAGTCCAAGCGCGTCGACACCCCCGCCGGTGCGGTGAGCCTGTTCACCCGCGGCGTGTTTCACGCCTGTGGCGACGATGTCCACTGGGTGGACGCGCCGGTCGACGGGGTGGCAACGGTCGTGGCCTTCCTAGGCCTGTCCCCGGGGACCACCGTGCCGCTAGTCGTCGCCCAGTTCCCCGACCCGCTCTCGACCCCGGACTGGGCGGCCCGGGCGGGGCGGGCGCGCGCGCGGCTCCGCGCGGTGGTCGACGGCCTCGCGTCCTCGCTGGTGGTGGTGTTGGTCGAGGGCGTGGCCCCCGCACCCTCGCGGCGGCTGCAGGCCACCCTTGCCGCGTCGCAGCTGTCGCCCGCCCGTTCCCCGCCCACGTGGCCCCGCTGGTGGCGCCTGCCCGCGCTGCACCCCTACGACCAGGCCTGGCACGCCTCGGCTTGGCGGCTCGAGGGGGTCGACGTGGTGGCGTCGCCCGGCGCCGCGCGGGGCGGCCTCGCGCTCGCTTACCTGCCCCGCGTCCGCGTGTCGCTACCAGCGCCCGCGGACCAGGATCCCGTTCGGTAGCACGACCACCGGGCTGTCATCGACCAGCTGCACCACCACGCCCGCGCCCAGGAGCGCGATGCCGCCCGCTGCCATCCCGATCGTGGCGTTCCGCCCGAAATCGAACCGCGCCTTCCACGCGTCGGCGGTGCTCTGCGACATCGTTCCCGGCGCCTCGTTGGCATCGAACATGGCCGCGTACGCGGGTTCGACCACCGCGAAGTTCATCCCCGCGGCGCCCGCTAGGAGCCCCCCGCCGCCCACCATGAGCAGGACTGCGGGCACGTCGACCCCGCCCTTGTCACGGTCCACCGTGGCCTTGCTGCTGCTCGCCTTCGTGGTGGCCTTGTCGGTGGTGGCCTTGTCTGCCGCGGCCTTGTCTGCCGCAGCCTTGTCTACGGCGGCCTTGTCTGCGGCGGCCTTGTCTGCGGCGGCCTTGTCTGCGGCGGCCTT
>CAYHRZ010000376.1:0-5741 GCA_964359125.1 uncultured Klebsiella sp.
AACGCTGTGCGTGGGCGACGGCAAGGCCTGGATCGAAGACGGCAACACCGGCACCGCCGACTGCACGATCAAGACCGACACCGAGACGATCGTCGATATCTTCAACCGCACGGTCGACGCCCAGAAGGCGTTCATGAAGGGCAAGATCACCGCCGACAACATGGGCGTGTTGATGAAGTTCGCCATGTACTTCGACTTCTCGCGTCGGCCCGACGGCGCGGCGCCCACGACGGCGCCCGCTCCGGTCGCGGCCGAGGCGAAGCCCAAGGTGTGGCCCATCGGCAAGACCTGGGACGACGGGGCTCGCTTCGCCGAGCCGGAATTCGCTAAGATGTACGCAGACTGTACGGGCGACGATTCCCCCGCCTACGGCGGCGCCGACCCCATCGTCCCCCCGATGTTCCACGTGCGGCTCTTCCACGGGATGATGTTCAAGATCGCCACCGACTCGGAGCTGGAACTGGACCTGCTGCGCCTCGTCCACGGCGAACACGATGCCACCTTCCACCGGCCGATTCGCCCCTGGGACCTCGTGCAACTGCGGGCCCGCCTGGACAGCGTGGAGGAGAAGTCGAGCGGCATCCTGGTGAGTTCTCGCTTGTTCGGCTTCGTGGACGGCGACTTGGCGATCGAAGCCAAGACCGCCTACTTCATCCGGGGACCGAAGCGCGACGGCCCCAAGGCCCCGCCGCCGGCCGAACCGGTGCGCGAGGCGCCCGACTACGAGCGGACCATCGAGGTCGCCCCGGACCTGTCGGTTCGCTACGCCGTGCCCTCCGGCGACGACAACCCCATCCACATCGACCGCGCTACGGCGTTGGCCGCGGGCCACAAGGACATCATCCTCCAGGGCCTGTGCACGATGGCAATGACCGGCGCGGCGGCGGTGAAGGCTGTCGCGAACAACGACGCGCGCCGGCTGAAACGGCTGGGCGTGCGCTTCGCCCGGCCGGTGCTCAACGGGGGTGCGCTCACGACGCGCGGCTGGAAGCAGGCCGACGGCAGCTACGTCGTGGAGACGCGGGACCCGGACGGGAACCTGGTGATCAGCAACGGTATCGTCGAACTCCGTTGACCCCGGGGCTGTTCGGCCGGCACCGGCTCCGCGCGCTCTTCGCCAAGACCGGCGACCAGGCGCACTGGGACGCGGTCGACGTGGACACGGGCGAGCGTCGCCTCGTCGCGACCCGCGACGGCGAGTTGGTGGGGGCCATTCCCCTCGACTGGACGCTCGACGAGGTGGTCGACGGCGGCGACGACGAGGTGCTCGCGGCCCAACTCGCCGTGGCGTTGGCCTCGGCCGGCGCGCCCGGTCCCGGCCCCGAGCCCGCCTCGCGCCCGCTCGCTTCCCGCATCGTGGCCACGCGAGGAGTGCTCCGTGTCCTCGGCCCGGTGGCCAACCGCGGCGAGGCCCGCGCCGCCTACCTGCTCGTCGCGCCGTCGGACCGGCTCGGCCTCGCCGAGGCCGTGGGCTTGCCGGGCAGCGCCGGGCTGGTGGTGCGCGCCCTCGGAACCTACCTGGCCAGCGAGCGCCACCTCGTGGCCCGGAGGGCGGGGGTGGCCGTCCACGACCGGCGGCTGCAACGCCTGCGCGGGGCCGCGGCGCGGCTTGCTCGGTTTGCACCGCCCGTCCAGGGGACCGGGACGCTCACCAGCGACGGCGTCACCGTCGCCGTCGCGGCCGGCGCCGTCGTCTTCGATGGCAAGGCCCTCGACGCCCGGGCGACACGCGCCGCGCTCCGGGCAACGGCGGGCCTGGAGTCGCCGCTCCGGCGGTGGTTGAGCGCGATGTCCCGCCTCCGTGTCGACCGCGAGATCCTGGCGCGGCGGTGATCCGGGGGAGACTCAGTCGCGGAGCGTACCCACCATGTGCAGCGTCTCCATGCGCACGGTGGCGCCGGCGTCGAGCATGCCCTGCCGCAACCCGGGGTCCCCTTCCACCACGAAGTTCAGGTAGTCCTGGCGGGCGTGCGGCCGGAGCCCGTCGCAGAGCGCCCGGGCGTGGGGGACGGTCCGCGCGCGGAAGGGGAATGCCCCGGGGAAACCCGGGTCGAAGACCGCGAGGGCGGCCACCTCGGCGCCGTCGATGGCACACACGACCCGTCGCCCGGTAGACCGGGCGTGGGCCAGTTGCCCGAGGGGGAGGTCCATCGCCCGCTCCGCAGCGCCGTCGAGCACCGGCTCCAGGTCGCCCGCCACCACGCCGCGAGCCGGGGCGGGTAACGCCGAGAGTTGGTCCCAGGTGGCGCGCATGGCGGTGCTGGCGTGCGCCACCGTCATGCCCATGGCCCGGTACAGGCCGATGGCCGCCGCGTTCTCGGGCTTCACGTTGAGTCGCCAGCGATCCAGGTCTCGGAACTGCGCGCGGACAAACTCCATCAGCGCCCGCCCCGTGCCGCAGCCCCGGGCACCCGGCGCCACCACGACGTGCCGGACGTACACCTCCCGGGCGAGGCGCTGCAGGAAGATGTAGCCGAGCACGTCGTCGCCCCGGGTGGCGAGCCAGGCGTGCGGCGCGATCTCGCTCGCCCAGCGCGCCCGGTCTGGCGTGGGATCGCCGCTGACGAGCTCGGGGAACAGCGCGGCAAAGGCCTCGTAGTCACTGCCCAGGGCGCGGCGGATGTCCACGGCGTACTCGTATCCAGCGGCGGTCTCCAGTGGGACTGTCCAACGGGTCGGCCCGCGACTAGGTTGTTCACCCGATGTCCCCCACGCCCACCCGCATCGTGCTCTACGACGGCGTCTGCGGCTTCTGCAACGGCATCGTCCAGTGGCTGCTCCGGGTGGACCGGGACCGCAGTTTCACCTTCGCGCCCCTCCAGGGGGAAACCGCCGCCGAACTGCGCGCCGCACACCCCGAGATCCCGGTGGACCTGGACACCATGGTCTACGTGGAAGACGGCCTAGTGTACCTCCGCAGCCGTGCCTTCTTCCAAGCCGCGCGCCACCTCCCGGCCCCCTGGAGCTGGTTTCGTTTCTCCGCGGTGCTCCCGGGCTTCCTCACCGACGGCGCCTACAACCTCGTGGCCGCGTCTCGCTACCGCATCTTCGGCAAGTACGACGCCTGCAAGATTCCGAGCCCCGAGCAGCGCGCCCGGTTCCTCGCCTAGCCCGCGAGCCAGCCCCGGTAGTCGTCTTCCAGGGCGTCGGCGTGCTCGCGCACGTTGTCGAGCGTCCAGCCCTCGGTGGCAACCGGCGCCTTCACCTCGACGGTCACCTTCCCCGGCTGCACCCACCAGCGGCCGGGCGGCATCAGGGACCCGGCTCCGCGCACCACGACCGGCACGATGGGCGCCCCGGTCGCGACCGCCAGGCGAAAAGCGCCGAGCTTGAAGCGGCCGAGGGTGCCGTCGCGACTGCGCGTGCCCTCGGGGGCGAGGATCACCGTGCGGGGTTGTTCCCGGCAACGCGCCGCCACCTGCTCGAGCGCCTCGGTGGCCCGCGCCGGGTTGCTTCGGTCCACGAACACCTGCCCGTGCGACCACCACACCAGGTTGAAGCCCGGGAACCAGCGCAGTTCTTTCTTGGCCAGGCAGAGCGGCGAGCGGGGTGACAGGGCCGCGACCACCGGGACGTCGAGGCCGCTCTGGTGGTTGACCACCACGATCACCGAACGCCCCGAACGGAGGTGCTCCAGTCCGGTGTACTCGGCCTTCACACCCAGCAGTTTCAACGTGACACGCCCCCACCACCCCGGCCAGGACGACGCCAGCGGCATGGCGAGCAGACCGAGCGACAGCGTCGCCACCACCGCCACGAGGGAGAAGAAGGCCACCCCGAAACTTCCCGCGAGCAGGGTGCGAAGTTGGGCCACACCGGAGCGTATCCGGGCTGCGCCCCCACCGGCAGGGCGTGGGATCCGGCGCTATGCTGGGGCGTGCTCGCCGGCCTGTTCCTCCTCGTTGCTTGCCCGGCCGAACGGCCGATCGACACCGCAGACACCGGGAAGCGCGACGTGGGCGAGTTGGACGCGGCGACCGTGGCCCTGCGCGGCGAGTGCGACATGGCCTACGATTTCGGCGGCTTCGAGGTGGTGGCGGTCACCGGGACCACCGAAGTGGCCGGGGCGGTGGCCAACGGCGTGGTGCCGGAGCGCGTGCTCGAGGTCACCGCGTCCGAGGGCGATTGCCGGGTCCTGCGTCGCAACAACCCGTACTGTGAACCCGCGTGCGAGCCTGGCTACGCCTGCGACTTCGAGGGCGCCTGCATCGAGTACCCCGCCAACCAGGACCTCGGAACGGTCACGGTCGGTGGCCTGCTCCAGGCGGTGACGATGACCGCGACCTTCCCCGGCAACACCTACTTCGATACCACCCTGCCCCACCCGGCCTTCGAGGCCGGCGAGGTCGTCTACCTCGACATGCCCGGTGGTAGCTACGGCCCGGCCACGTTCTTCGGCGTGGGGGTGGAGCCCCTGGACGAGGCCCCCGAGTGGTCCATCGACCCGGACGCCGACCTGGTCGTGGCCTGGACCGCCCCAGTGTCGGCGGTCGTCCGCTCCACGGTGGTCGCAGAGGTGAGCATCGACCAGCATGGCATCACGCCCAGCGTGCTGCGCTGCGAGTTCGCCGACGACGGCGAGGGCACGGTGCCGCGGGCGCTGCTCTGGTCGCTGGTGGGCGCGGGTGTCACCGGTTTCCCGGCCGGTTCGTTGTCCCGGCGCACCGCCGACGCGCTGGGCGCGGGGGAGGGCTGCATGGACTTCGTCGTGTCTTGGACGGCGAGCGCGACGGTGAGCGTCTTGGGACACACCCCCTGCGTGTCGACCGACGACTGCCCGGCGGGCGAGGTGTGCAACCTGGAGCTGCAAACATGCGGGTAGCCTTGCTCGGCGCCCTCACCGGGGCGGGTGGCTGCGCCGCCGTCGACGCCGACTCGGGCGGCGCGGCTGAGATCGAGTCGGCCTCGGAACTGGCGATGGAGGCGGCCCCCGGGACCATCGAATTCGGTGAGACCTCCGTGGGCGAGACCTACGCGGAGGCCTTCACCGTGAAGAACGTGGGGCTCAACGCCATCACCATCACGGCCGTGGAGGTGGGCGACGCGGCCCTCTCGGTCGCGTTGCCGGCGGGCGCGGTGGAGCCCGGCGACGAGATCGAGCTCACCCTGGTGTGGACGCCCACCGAAGCGGGCACCCTGCGGGAGCAGGTGGTGGTCGAGGCAGCGGGTGGGAGCGGCGCGATCGGTCGGGCGACCCTGGACGTCGTGGGGGTGGCCGAGGCGGCGAAGGCCCAACTGTCAGCGACCATCGTCGACTTCGGCTACGTGAATGTGGGTTGCTCGGCGTCGGCGACGTGGTCGATCTCCAACACCGGGCCCCTGGACCTGGTGATCGACAGCTTCAGCATGGAGGAGGCGACCGGGCTCTCGCTCGGCATCGACGGCGCCGGGCCGCCACCCTTGCCCTGGGCCATCGAGTCGGGCGACAACATGACCTTCACCCTCGACTTCACCCCGCTGGTGGATGGCAGCGTCGCCACCTCCATGAACTTCACCACCAACGACACCGACAAGCCTACGGTCGCCGTCCCGGTCACCGCCACCGGGATCGTCCAGGCCTACGGGGCCGACAGCTTCACCGTCAGTCGCCAGCGCGTCACCGTGCTCTTCGCGGCGAACCAGGTGATGCTGCAGTCCAACTCGCTCTTGCTGAGGCACTTCCCCACCTTCGTGGAAACGCTGCAGGGCGAGGGTGAGCTCGATCTCGTCGCCGGGCTCCACCGCGCCCGCCGGCAACGCGA
>CAYHRZ010000377.1:0-5737 GCA_964359125.1 uncultured Klebsiella sp.
GCCGTCGCCGCCAGATTTCAGCCCGTAGTGGTCGTTGTACCAGCCGCCGCCCTTGAGCACGAAGCTGGTCTGGCTGATGAGCTTCTTGACGTTGCCCGCACCACACTTGGGACACGTGCTCACGGGCGGGTCCGAGAACTTCTGGATGAGCTCGAAGGGGTGCCCGCAGTCCGGGCACTGGTACTCGTAAATCGGCATCGCTTCCTCGCGGCGGCCGCGTTCTTACGCACCCGCCGGTCGGCGGCAAGCGGCCCGGAGCGGCAGCCGCCCCCCGGTGGGCGAGATAGCCCGCACGGCCCCATGCCCCAGCTCTCCACCCGTCGCGTCGTGATCGTCAGCGGCAAGGGGGGTGTGGGCAAGACCACCGTGAGCGTGGCGCTGTCGCTGGCGGCGGCGCGCCGGGGACTCCGCGTGCTCTTGTGCGAGACCCAGGGCGCCAAGCGGGTGCCGGCGATCTTCGGTCGACCGTCCAAGGGCTACGAACCCACACACGTCGCGACCAACCTCCACACGCTGTCGATCACCCCCGCCGCGGCGATCGAGGAATACGCGCTCCTCCAGTTGCACTTCAACCGACTTTACAAGATGGTTTTCCGCAACCGGATCATGGGCCCCTTCGTCGACGCGGTCCCCGGGCTCCACGACGTGGTGCAACTGGGCAAGGTGTGGTTCGCCGAGCGCGACATGGAGAACGGCCGCCCCCGCTGGGACCTCGTCGTGGTCGACGCGCCGGCCACGGGACACGGGCTCACGATGCTCGGCGCACCCCGCGCGATGATGGACCTCACCCGCGCCGGCCCCTTCCACGACAACGCCAAGCTCATCGCGGACCTCGTCGAAGACCCCCGGCGCACCTCGCTCCTGCTGGTCGCCACGCCCGAGGAGATGCCCGTCCGGGAAACGCTGGACCTCCACCAGCGACTGGGCGCGATGCGCGGACTGGTCGGCGGCGTGGTGCTGAACGAGGTCCACCCGCCTCCCGTCCCCTCGGCCACCGCGTGGGCCGCTCAGCGGGGGGAACTGCTCGGGAGTGGCAACGAGGGCGTGGCCGACGCGGTGCGCATCGCCGACGAGGAGCTCCGTGCCGTATCGCGACAGGATCTCGCGCGGGAGCGCCTCCGCGCCGTGGCCGCGCCGGTCGACCTGCCGTTCCTGTTCCGCCGCGACCTCGCGCGAGAGGACTACGACGGCTTCGCCGCTGCCGTGGACACGCTCTTATGACCCGGGTCGTGATCACCTGCGGTTCGGGTGGCGTGGGCAAGACCACCACCGCCGCCGCGATCGGCCTGGCCTTCGCCGCCCGGGGACAACGCGTGGCGGTGCTCACCATCGACCCCGCCCGTCGGCTGGCCGACGCCCTCGGCATCGCCAGCGTCGACAACGCCCCGCAGCGCGTGCCCACCCCGGTAGGCCAACTCGACGCGATGATGCTCGACGCCAAGCTCACTTTCGACGACCTGGTGGCGCGCCACGCCCCGTCGCCCGAGGTCCGGGACCGCATCCTCGCCAACCACTACTACCGCTTCGTGAGCGAGCGGCTGCCGGGCGTGCACGAGTACATGGCGATGGAGCGCCTCTTGTCGCTCTGCAACGACGGCGCCTACGACACCATCGTGCTCGACACGCCCCCAGCCCGGCACGCCCTCGACTTCCTCACCGCCCCCGACCGCATGGCGGGGTTGATGGACGAGGGGGTGATGCGCTGGCTGGTCCTGCCTGCCAGCGCCGGCGGTTGGCGCATGATCGAGATGGGCAGCGAGGTGCTCGCGGGCGTGCTCAAGCGGATGCTCGGGGAGCGCACCATCGAGGAGATCGCCGAGTTCTTCTCGGGTTTCCAGTCGCTGTGGGCGGGCTTCCGCGAGCGATCGCTGGCCACCCGGGCGCTGCTGCGGGCGCCGACCACCTCCTTCGTGCTCGTCACCACCCCGGCACCGGGGGCCCGCGCCGAGGCGCTCGCCTTCCTCGACGTGCTGCGCCGCGACGACCTGCCCTTCGCGGGCTTCGTCATCAACCGCTGCGCGGAGGCACCCCCGGCGGTCGTGCGCTGGCCCGCGCCGCCGTCACCCGACTACGTGGACCTCTTCTTGGCCCTCGACCTCGGCCTCTCGCGCCGACGTCAACTGGTGGCCGCCCAAGCGTCCACGGTCCGCGACCTGCTCGCCCACGCCCCGGCGGGCGCCCTCGCGTGGCGGCTACCCGACAGCGACACCCAGGTGGCCAGCCTGGCCGGCCTGGCCGCCCTCGGGGCCCGGGTGGACCTCGGGCCCTAGCGGCCGCGCTGGCGAGCCCCCCGTCGTTGTGGCATGCTCACGACGGTACACATGAGACGACGACACGCCAGCCTGCTCCTCCTCGCGGCCCTGGGCTGCGAGGCCACGCCCGTCCCCTTCGACGAGCAGGGCTGGGAGATGGATCCCGACGCGGGCCCCATTCCCTACGGCTTCTGGGGGCTCAACGGCTACGTCGACGAGCCCGGGCTGGTGGAGGTGGGCGAACGCTTCGGGCTGGTGGTGTTCTCCACCGCCACCCGCCACCCCGGCTACGGGGTCGGCGACCTGCTTCCCCTCGTGGAAAACCTCGGCCTGCGCGTGAACCTGCGCCTGGTGGGCGACCACGCCTACTACACCGACGGCGACGGCAACTTCGACCTCGACATGTGGAAGGCGATGCTCGATCCCTGGCGGGACAGCGGCGCCGAGCCCTACATCGAGAACGGCACCTTCGCCTACCACATGATGCTCGACGACATCGGCGAGTTCCCCGGCCACTCGCCGGGGGCGCCCGAGTTGGAGGCCATGGCCCGGTACAGCGAGGAGGTGCTGCCGGGCCTGGCCACCCTGGTGCGCGCGAATGCAGCGGAGATGCCCGTCCCCGAGGGCGGCCGGTACGCGCACGTCGACGCCTCGGTGAACCAGTACCACGCGATCAACGGCGACGTGAGGGACTACACCGAACTCCAGGTGGCGGCGGCCGAGGACCTGGGCCTCGACCTGGTCATGGGCATGAACATCGCCGACGGCGGCGACGGGCGCAGCGGGCAGCCCGGCTGGGGCGAGGGCAAGTGGGCGATGTCGGCCGACGAGATCCGCGACTATGGCACGGTGCTCTCGGCTGCTCCGGGCTGTGTCATGTTCCTGAACTGGGAGTACGACGGCGAAGAACCGTGGAGCGACGGGACCATCGGGAGCCACTACTTCAACCAGCCGGACCTGGCCGAGGCGCTGGCGGACCTTGGGGAGCGGCTGGCCGGCGACTAGGGCAGGTCGCGCCGCCGCCTCAGCGCACCCAGATCGCCTGCGCCCCGCCCACGGTGCCGTAGTAGGTCAGGTCCCGCGCCCAACCAGCGTACAACCACGAGGATGCGTCACCCCCGCAGAGGGTCAGCCCGGCGTTGGCGCCGTTGCTCTCCGAGAAGTCCCAGCCCGAGCCGAGGGAGCCGTGCCCCTTGCAGTCGGCGGGCGCCCCCTCGGGGTTGTCCGTCGCGCCCGCGCCGGCGTCGGTGTAGCTGGCGGGGCCGCCACACCAGTAGTAGCCCGTGTCGCCCCCGTAGAGGAAATACCCCGGTTCGCCGAACTTGATGCGCAGTTGATCCCGACCGATGGTCCGCGAGGTGTAGGTGCGCGTGCCGCTCTTGGCGGCGCTGAGGCGCAGCTCGTCCCAGTCGAGCGACTCGATGTCGAGCCAACCCATCGTGGCCACGGCGGAGGCGCTGGCGTCTTCCGGGGAAGAAGCGACAGCCGCGACGTTTTCTTCCCCGGCGCCGAACGAACCCTGCGACGCCGTGCTGGTGCTGTTGCGGACGAACGCCAGCGTCCAGCCGCCGTCGGCCATGTCGCAGTACACCTCGGCGATGGTGCCCGACGGCAGGGTCATCCAGCGCGGCCCGTCCGCCGCGTCGCCCAGCGCCTCGTGCACCGCGAGGCAACTCTCGGCGGGACAGTCCGCGTCGGTGCCGCTCTCGGTGGAGGCCGCCCCGTCGCAGTCGTAGTCGATTGTCCCGCAACCCTCGGGCGCGCCGGGGTACTTGGCGGCGTCGCCGTCGTCGCAGTCGCCCCCCAGAGTCGCCGTGCCGCTGCCCGCCGTGCAGGCGTGGACGACGGTGTTGTCGTCGCCGTAGCCGTCACCGTCGCCGTCGGCGTAGAACGGCAGGCCGTCCACCGGGTCGGCGTCGACCTCGTCGTCGCAGTCGTCGTCGATGCCGTTGCACTGCTCGGGCAAGCGGGGGCTGCGATGGGCATCTCCGTCGTCACAGTCGTCGCCGGTGGACACCCCGTCGTCGCAAGACACGACGACCGATGGGTCGCCGGTCCCGTCCCCGTCGGCGTCGCGGTAGCAGGTGGCCGACGAGTCGTTCCCCACCTCGATCGACGGGTTGCAGCCCGCGAGGAGGAGGGCCAAGATCGCGAGCATGCCGAGCCAGGGGGCACCTCCGGTCGACGAGGCGCACCCGCAGTCCGCCGTGCCCAGTGTCAGGTTCGACCCGCCTGCGGTGTCGCCAAGCTCCACCACCCCGCTACCGCCACCGCGCAGCGCCGACAGGTCCTGCTCCCCGCCTTCCCAGCGGTTGGCCGCAGCGTAGGTGCTGCGCGTGCTGGCACCGTAGTCGTCCGACGAGGGTAGGATTACAGACGAGGGATCCCCGAGCAGCGCCCCCACCTCGTGGGCGCCCACCCCCCGCCGGGGACTGATCCCCTCCCCCACGGGCCCCAGTCGTAGGTAACCCTCGGCGTCGTAGGCGCGGAGTTGCCAGTCATGGCCGCTCACCCGGAATCCGTCGCTCTGGGCGTAGGTGCCACCGGCGGTCGCGGTGAGTTGCAGTCGCCAGTCGCCACCAAGGGTATCGACCGAGGCGTCCTCCGGCAACGCCGCGGAGATCGTCAGGATGGTTCCCGCTGCCAGCGCGGGCACGGCGTCGCTGAGGACGATGTCTCCCGCGTCGCCCTGCAAGTCCGACAATTCGAACCGCCACCCGGCCAGGTCCACGTCGCGCGTGACCACGAACTCCAGCCAGGCCCCGCCGTTGCCGGCCACCCGGCCCAGGGCGTCGTCGGCGCCGCTCCCCTCGAAACCGCGCTCGTCCAGGAACTCGCCCGCGTCCACCGGGTTCCACTCGTTGAGCACCAGGGCCACCGCCTCCGCCACCTCGAACGTCTCCCTTTCCAAGGGGCCCCAGCTGTCGCCCTCGCGAAGGCGCGCCGAGATCACCGTCGTGTGCTCGACGACCACGCCCACCGCCGCGTCGCTGCTGAGCGCCGAGGGGGACACCGCACCGCCCGCCTGCCGCGGGTCCCGCCCGTCGGTGGTGTAGACGATCGACTGGCCGAAGGGCGCCGAGATGGTCACCTCCGTGCCGCTGCCCACCTGTCCCCCGGCGGCGGAAAACGCCGGCGCGGGCACCGGGTACCACCCCTGCGACTCCACCTGTCGCAGCATCTCGTCGGTGCGGTAAGGGAAGTAGGTGTCGAGCAGGCGGTCACGCTCGGTCGTCCACTCGTCGTCGCGGTCCCACCAGCCGCCACCCCAGCGGGCGCTCTCGGCCACCACCGCGTCTTCCACCATGCCCGCGAGCCAACTGTAGCGCTCGCCGGCCGGGCCGGGTGTGAGTGGCCCCTCCCCCTCGAAGTTCCGGTGGATGCCGTCGGCCAGCGCCACCATGAAGTCGGGATGCCCCTCGGACAAGAGCGTGGCGAAGAGTTGGCTTGGACCCGGGTTGTCGGTGATGTCGACCGTCCAGTCG
>CAYHRZ010000378.1:0-5728 GCA_964359125.1 uncultured Klebsiella sp.
AATGTGGACCGCTCGGCGAGCTCCGGGTAGGCGTCGGCGAAGCGGTCGATCACCGTCTGCACCGTGTGGTGCAGGAAGGTGCCCTTCAGGCCGATCTTCACGCCGTAGCGGATGCCACGCCGCATGATCCGTCGCAAGACGTAGCCGCGTTCTTCGTTGGACGGCATCACGCCATCGGCCACCAGGAAGGCCGCCGCGCGGCTGTGGTCCGCGATCACCTTCAGCGCCGTGGCGACCTCGGCGTCGTCGCGGTAGCGAACGTTGGCCAGTCGCGCCGCGTGCTCGATGATCGGGACGAACAGGTCGGTGTCGTAGTTGCTGTACACGCCCTGCGTCACGGCGGCCACGCGCTCCAGGCCCGAGCCGGTGTCGATGCTCGGCCGCGGCAGCGGCGTGAGGGTGCCCGCCTTGTCGCGGTCGTACTGCATGAACACGAGGTTCCAGATCTCCACGTACCGGGGGTCCTCCCCGGCCGGCCCCCGGGTGTCGGCGCTGATCGCCGGGCCGTGGTCGTAGTGGATCTCGGTGCAGGGGCCGCAGGGGCCAGTATCGCCCATGGACCAGAAGTTGTCTTTCGCGCCGAGTTTCTGGATGCGCTCCGCCGGCACCCCCACCTCGTCGCGCCACAGCGCCAGCGCCTCGTCGTCGTCTTCGTACACCGTGATCCACAGGCGGTCGCCGTCGATGCCGAGGTCGTTGGTGAGCAGGTCCCAGGCAAACTTCACGGCGTCGCGCTTGAAGTAGTCGCCGAAGCTGAAGTTCCCGAGCATCTCGAACAGGGTGTGGTGCCGGGCGGTGTGGCCCACGTTCTCCAGGTCGTTGTGCTTGCCGCTCACCCGGAGACACTTCTGCGCGGTGGTAGCGCGCTTGTAGGCGCGCAGGTCGCTGCCGAGGAACACGTCCTTGAACTGCACCATGCCGGCGTTCACGAAGAACAGCGTGGGGTCGTTCTGCGGGATGAGCGGCGAAGAGCGCACGATCTCGTGGTCGTGGCGCGCGAAGTACTCGAGGAATCGGCGGCGGAGGGTGGTGCTGTCCATGGCGGCGCGGGGCTAACGCGGCGTGCCGGGCTCAGTGGCAGCCGCAATGTCGAGGCACGCGGCGACCGCCCGGGCCAGGTTCGTCGCGTCGCCAAGGTCGTCGCGACCGAGCCAGCGCTCTCCCTGCGCCGAGCAGCGCGCGCTTGGGCTCGCCAGGAGGGCGGGAAGGAGGCGCAGCGCGAAATAGTCGGCGGAGGCGACGGAAGCGCGCGGGAGGGAGGTGCGCCAGCTCGCGACGCGCTCGGCGACGGTGGCCTCGGTGGGCCGCGGCGTCTCCGAGAGGTGCAGTCCGACGAGGGCGCCGAGCGCGCGGGCCATGACGCCGGAGGCGAGCTCCCCACCGTGGTACGACACCCCCAGCACCTGGCGACCGGTGGCGAGCCACAGCTCGCCCACGCTGCCCGCAGGCGCCTCACCCCACCATGCCTCCCGGACGACGGCGAGTTCGATGCGATAGCTGTAGTGCCCGCGGTGAAGCCACTCGAGGGGGAGTTGTCTGCCCATCTCGGGGGTGGCCGTCTCCGGCTTGTCCAAGTGTATGGGGCCTACGATGAATCGAGGGGCGTCCTCCGTGGCATGCGCTCGCCGCCGGGCCTTGATCCAGCACGCGGCTTCGTCGGCCGACGCCGCGAGGATCGCGACCGCCCGGGCGTTCCGGAGCTTGCCGCGGATGCCGAGCGACATCGCCGCGTGGATGGGCACACACACGCGCCCCCGCATCGCTCGTTTTGTCCCCGGATCGGGAAAGGGGTCTTGGACACTGGCCTCGGACGCGTCGCGATCGCCGCCTGCGGGCCGGAGCTCGGCTAGCGCCGGAAGGAGCATCTCCGGGTCGTTCCACCCGGGCGGCAACCGCGACGTGTTCCAGGTCGCGACCAGCTCGGCGGGCGGGGGATTCGCCAAGACCGCCCATCCGCCAGGGTCGTCGGGCGCAATCGCGTCGCGGAGGAATGGGAGGGCCAAGCCCAGGTCGAAAGAACCGTCCTCGCCGGGCTCCGCCGACCTTGCGCGGTCGCGGTATCGAAGCTCCATCGCGGGCCCGGCGCCGCAGGCCGCCTCCGTGGCCAGGTGCGCCTGCGCGTTCGCCATCGCGCGGCCCATGCCGTCGGACCGGGTGGCGCCTGATTGCCGTTGGAGGGCGCGTGCGAGCTCGCGTGCGAGCGCGCAGCTGAAAGCAGCGTCGAACCTGGCCGCCGTGTACCCGAGTTCTTGTCCACGGTCGACGACCTCGTCGCCGAAGACGATCGCCTGGTTGGCGTGGGGCAGGTATGCGCCGGTGCCGCCGAGGGCGAGCTGCCGGCCATCTGGACCGGCATGCAGCCACGGGGGCACCCGCGCGGCGAGCGCAAGGTACTCCTCGAGCACCGCGGGCTGGCTCCCGAGGCGTGCCCGTGGGAGTTCCACGAACTGGCGCTGCAGGGCCCGCTCAATCGTGGGCACCAGCCGCTGGGTGGACTGTTCGAGCCAGTCGTCGTCGATGTTCGTGGCGGCCGCCAGTCCCGCGAGCAACAGGTGAATCATCGCGACTCCGTTGTGTGCGTCGTAACACGGTTCGGCGTGCGGCCGGTGGCAGCCCGTCTTTGCGAGCGGGCCGTCCCGGGAAGCAGGGCCTACGCACGACGCTGGCGGGCTTCCACTTCGGCGAGGCGAGCGACGCCAAGGGCCCCACGGTCACCGGGGACAGTGTCGAACCACGCCGTGAGGATCTCCCGCGCCACGTCGGGCGACAGCGTGCGGTTCGACAAACACAGCACGTTCGCGTGGTTCCACACCCGTGCCCCGGCGGCGGTCTGGGCGTCCCCGCAGAGCGCCGCGCGGACGCCCGGCACCTTGTTGGCCGCCATGCTGATGCCGGTGCCGGTCCAGCAGAACAAGACGCCCTCGTCTACCTGCCCCGAGGCCACCAGCAGCGCTGCTTCCTCGGCGGCGGTGGCCCAGTCGTTGTCCTGTCCGCTGGCGATGGCGCCCAGCCGCAGCACCTCGTGACCACGCCGCGACAACTCCGCGAGCACCACCTCGTGGACGCCGTAGGGCTCGTCGCTGGTCACGGCGATGCGCACCCTCCGGGGCTAACCGGGCGACCTCAGATCTCGCTGCTGAGCACCCAACGCCAGTCAAAATCGTCCATGCGGTGGGCGATCACCGTGGCGGTGGCAGCCACCGGGACGCCAGCCGCCTCTATGTCGCGACAGAGTGCATCGTCTGCGGGCGAACAGATCATGTGCACCGCACCCTCGACCGGCTCGGCGAGTCCGCACGCGGCCAGCGGCCCGTGCTGCACGTGCAACAACGGCATGGGCGCGCCGGTCGACTCGAGCACGATGTCCTTCACGCCGCGGAGCGACAGGTAGGAAAGTGGGCCCCGGTGTCGCGACACCATGGGCGAGACGCGGCGCATGGTCACCGCGTCGAGGCTGTACAGGTGGAGGGTAATGGCCTCGCCGATCTTCACGAGCGGGAAACGCTCCACGATGCCGAGCACCCGGTTGCGACCGCCCGGCGGGTTCATCGAGATGCCATAGCCCCGTTGACAACGGGGGTACTCGGCGGGGAAGGCGGCCGCGAGCATGCGCAGCGGGAGGTGCTCGCCGCGCCGGTCCGGGCGCACCTTGAGGTCCGCCACGTACCAGGCGGCGCCGAAGCCGGGCAGCTCCCGCAACATCCCGCAACCGACCGCCAGGAGCTCGCCGTCGCTGGCCGCCACGTAGTAGGCCACCTCGCCGAGACGGTCGAAGAAGGCGAAGTAGTCGGCGCCGTGCTCGATGCGGAAGCGGTCGTTCCCCAGCGGGTAGCTGGCCAACCCCTCCAGCGCCGCGATGGGCTGGCGCCAGGCGTCCCGCTCGCCCGTCGACAGGCGGAAGACGCGGGTCAACCCCGCACGTGGGGCAGCCGGTGGCTGCGCGTCCACCGGCGCGAGCGACCGTTCCAGAGACCGTCGTAGAGGGACAAGAAGGCAGCGGCACCCTGCATCAGCCCCTGCTCCACGTAGTAGTCGTCGCTCGACTTGCCGATGCCGCTGGCGACGGCCGAGAAGAAGTCGGTGGCGTGGCGCTGGTCGAGGCGCTCGTGGGTGTCGTAGTGGACCAACTCGGTGGGCGACAGCCAGCCCCGCTCCACCACCGCCCGCCCGATGCTGGCGCTCATGCCCTGGAACATGCGCTCGATCATCCCGAGGGTGGCCGCGCCCACCACCCACTCGTCGAGCAAACACGCCCCCACCAGCGTGGTATTGAAAGCGCGAACTTCCGGCCACAACACCCGGCTCTCGATGGCGTCGTCGTCGAGTCCCGCCACCCGGCCGAGGAACTCGCGGAAGGTGGCGGAGTGCGACAGCCGCGGGTTGCCCTCGCCGTGCTCCTCCCAAACGTTGCGGAGGACCTCGACCCGCTGGCCGGTGCGGGGGATCTTCCCGACCAGCAGCGCCATCGGTCGCGAGAAAAAGGTGACCGCCCAGAAGAACTGGACCTGCGTCTCCACGAAGTCGTCGTGGGAGATCGTCGCGAGGCCCTGGAAGTAGGCGTTCTGTCGCCAGTCGAGCGTCGTCTCGCAACGTTCCGCGAGGGCGAGGACCCTCGCGAGGTGGGCCTCGTGCACCACCGGGCGCGACATCTCGAACACATCGCTCACGACTTGGTGCCCACCAGCACGCGGTTGTAGAAGTTCGACGTCTCGGAAGCGGCCACGCGCTCGCAGCGATCGAGGTCGAAGTGCACCCCTGGGAATCGCGTCTCGAGGCGGCGGGGGTTGTTCAGTTGCCGGAGGGTGAGCACCGCTCCGGGCCGCATTTCCTCGGCGATCCGCGACGCCACCCGCGAGACCTCGGCGGGCTCCGCCCAGTCGAGCACGTTGGAAAGGTGCAGCAGGTCGAAGGTGCCGAAGTCGGCAACGTCGTCGATGCGGCCGACGAGGTGTTCGAAGCGCGCAGGCGGCGGCCGGGTTTGTCGCAAGTAGAACGGGCGGGCGTGTTCCCGGTAGTGGCCCAGGAGCAGGTGGTGCAGGAAGGGGTTGCGCGCGGGGCCGAGGAACTCGAGCATCTCCTCGACCGCTCGCTGGAAGTAGCGGGGGTAGCTCCCCGGTACGCCGTGCTGCACGGCGGCCGGGCCGAAGGTGGCCACCAGCATGCTGTCGGAGAAGAAGAGGTCGAAGGCCACGGGCCAGTAGGCGGAGGCCAACATCGCCGACCTCGCCGTGTCGTCGCCCCGGGTGGCGGCGTCCAGCGTGCTCCGGTCGGTGACGAACTCCAGGAGGAAGTTCCTCAGTTGCCGGAACAGGGCCTCGAAGCGGCCGCCGGCGCAGAGCCCGGCGGGGTCGTCGTCGTCGACGTTGAAACGCGACAGCGGCGCGCGGTCCGCGAGGGCGCGCACCTTGGCTTCCACCCGCGCGTGCTGGGCGGGGTTGGGATCGACCAGCAAGAGGGAGGCGTCCGGGAACGCGTGCTGGATGGCGAGCGCGGTGCAGCCTCCGCTCGCGATGGTGAGCACGCGCGGCGAGGCGATGCCGAGCGCCCGTAGCTCGGTGAGCTCCACCAGCGGGTCCTCGCGCACCACGGCGAAGCTCAGGCGCGGATCGGTCATCGGCCGAACCTAACCGCGTGGTCCCTGCCGCCGTGCGCTCTCGCTCCCGGGTCGCTAGGAGTTCGCCATGTGGCTGTTCGCCTGCGCCGACCCCGACGACGGCGACGTGCTCCG
>CAYHRZ010000379.1:0-5714 GCA_964359125.1 uncultured Klebsiella sp.
ACCTGGCCCTCGAGGCCGCCGCCAAGTCCCGGGGCCTCACCGCCCGCAAGGAGGTCGTGGCTCACAAGGCCTCCGGGAAGGGCAAGACCACCACCTGCCCGGTCCGCGACGACGTGGGCGTGGAGCGCCGCGCCGAGGGTGACTACGCCGTGGAGCGCGAACTGGTCGACTACTACGCCAGCCACGCCAAGGAGTTGATGAAGCTCGGCTCGGTGCGGGTCAACAAGGACGACACCGGTCGCCCCGACGGTTTCCGCGTGGGCCTGGCCCGGTGCTCGATCCTGGGAGAGGGGGGCTTGCGCTCCGGCGACGTGGTCAAGAGTGTCAACGGCCTCGTCGTCCACGACCTCGTCTCGGCGGTGGGCGCCTACCTCAAGCTCCGCCGCGCCCCGGTGATCGAGCTGCAGCTCGAGCGCAAGGGCAAGCCGGTCACGATGCGCTACGCGATGGTGTAGGCCTCAACTTCCCCCGGGCCCGACCGATGGGTGGTCGTGGCCCCTCACGACGACCTCGGACTGGACAGCCTCGCCGACCGGTGGCGCCGCGCCCCGGTGGTGCGCCGCCAGGGCCGGGTGGTGGGCGTCAGCGGCACCCTGCTCACCGCCGAGGTGCCCGGGGTGCGCGTGGGCGAGGTGGTGAACATCGAGGGCGTGGGTGCCGCCGAGACGGTGGGCTTTCGCGAGCGGCAGGCCCTGCTGATGCCCTTCGCCACCCTCGACGGCGTGCAGCACGGCGCCCGGGTCGACTGCACCGGGGAGATGCCGGAGGCCTGGGTGGGCGACCAGCTCAAGGGGCGCGTGATCGACGGCTTCGGGCAACCGCTCGACGGCAAGGGCCCCGTGCCCGGCCTGCGCCCGAGGCCCCTGCACGCCGCCCCGCCCGACGCCCTCTCCCGCTCGCTGGTGCGCGAGCCGCTGCCCACGGGCGTGCGCGTGCTCGACGGGTTGCTCACCGTCGGCCGTGGCCAGCGCGTTGGACTGATGGCCGGCTCCGGCGTGGGCAAGAGCACCCTGATGGGCATGATCGCCCGCCGCAGCGCCGCCGCGGTGAACGTGATCGCGCTGATCGGTGAACGCGGCCGGGAAGTACGGGAGTTCCTAGAGGATGTGCTCGGGCCCGACGGCCTCCGCCGCAGCGTGGTGGTGGTCGTCACCAGCGACAAGTCGCCGGTTTTGCAACTGCGCGGGGCCTTCTTCGCGATGGCGGTGGCCGAGCACTTCCGTGACAAGGGCGCCGACGTGATGATGATGGTCGACAGCGTCACCCGCCTGGCGATGGCCCAGCGGCAGATCGGCCTCGCCGTGGGCGAGCCGCCCACCACCCGGGGATTCACGCCCTCGTGTTTCGCGCTGTTGCCTCGGCTCCTGGAGCGGGCGGGTCCGGCCGACCGGGGCAGCATCACCGCGCTCTACACGGTGCTGGTCGACGGCGACGACGTCGAGGCGGATCCCGTGGGCGACGCGGTGCGCGGCATCGTCGACGGCCACGTGGTGCTCTCCCGGCGCATCGCCTCGGAGGGGCGATTCCCGGCGGTGGATGTCCTGGCGTCGATCTCGCGGGTGATGCCCGTCGTCACCCCGCCCCGGCACTACGAGTTGTCGCGACGGCTGCGTGCGGTGCTGGCCACCTGGGCCCAGAACGAGGAGCTGGTGCGGCTCGGCGCCTACAAGAACGGCGCTAACGCCCTGGTCGACGACGCCATCCTGCGCATCCCCCGCATCCACGCCTGGCTGGCCCAGGACGTGGCCGAGGCCACCGCCTTCGACGCGGTGGTGGCCGGGATGGAGACGGTGCTCAAGTGAACGCCACCCCGGCCGATACCGGGGACGTGTCGGGCACCCTCCACACCCTGTTGCGGCTCCGGACCATCGCCCGCGAGAGCTCCTCGCTGGCCCTGCGCAAGGCCGAGGACGAGCGCGCGGCGCAGCTCGAGAAGCTCCGCGGCGTTCGGTCGGCGGTGGAGTCGGCGCGCACCGAGACCGACATGAACGACGCGCTGGATCTCGCCAACTACTATGCCTTCCGGCTGCGGTCGGAGATGGCCGAGCGCCGCGAGGCCGCCCGCCTGGCCCAGAAGGAGCGCGACGTGGAACAAAAGCGCGCCATCCACGCCACCCACGTGCGCGACGAGCTGGCGATGGACAACGTCATCGACCTCCGTGAACGCCAGGAAGCCCGCGAGCAACAGCGGCGCGAGTCGCGAGAGATGGACGAGGTCGCCGGCCGGAGGCACCGTGACGCGCGGTAGCTGGCTGGTCCTTGGCTGCATGGGTGTGCTGGGCACCGCCGGCGGCGCCTTCGCCAACAACGCACTCCGGCCCACGGCGAGCGAAGTCGAGCGCTACTGCGACATCGAGCAGCAGGGGGCCCACAAGCTGAGCGAGGACCTGCGGCACCGCGAGCGGGAGGTCCAGGCGCGGGAGAGCGCGCTCCTGGCCGCCGAGTCCGAGTTGGCGCTGTCGCAGTCGCGGCTCGACGAGCGGCTGGCGGCGCTGGACAAGACCCGCGACGAGATCCGGGCCCTGCTCGGCCAGGCCGACGGCGAGCGGGAAGAGCGCCTGCTCGGGCTGGTGAAGATGGTCGAGTCGAGTCGCGCGAACCAGGTCGCGCCGATGTTCGAGAAGCTCGAGCCGGCGCTGGCGGTCGACGTGCTCGACCGCATGAACCGTACGAAGGCAGGGCGGTTGCTGGTGGCCTTGCCCTCGGCGCACGCCGCCGACCTCGCTCGCCGCATGACGGATCCCATCGTCTTGCCGGTGAGCCCGTGAACGCGCCGGTCGGTCGTGCCGCGCCCGACGTGGCCCCGCCTCGCGGGGATGGCGCTCGTCCGCGTCCCGCGCAGGGTTTTGGCGGCCTGCTCGACGGCGCCGTGGCGGAGAACGCCGCGCCGCGTGCAAACCGGACCCGGGAGAAGAAACCAGCCGCCGAGGCGAAGGGTACGGAGCAGCCAGACGCCCACGCCGCGAACGGTGGGGCCTTCGCTGCCCTGGCCGCCCTCGCGGTGACCGGCGCCCCAGCGCCCGGACCCACCCGGCTGGCCGAGGGCAGCGCGGCCACCCCGACCGCGCCGGCCCCCGTGACGGTCGCGACCGGCGGCGTCGCCGCGGAAGCCGCAGGCGAAGCCGAGGACGACGCCGAGTCGCCTCCGGACGCCGAACTTCCCTTCGGGGACGCCGAGTTGGCGTCCACCGCCGAGGCGGGCAGCGACGCGCCCGACCTCGCCGCCCACCTCGACACCCTGGGCGTGAAGCTCGAGGTCGTGGGCTTGTCGACCGCCCCGGCCCCGCCCGGGGGACCGGCGGCGGGGCCGCTCGCCGCCGCGACGGCCGCTGTCGACACCCTCCCGCTGCCCGTCGAGACCGACGCCGCCCCGGGCGACGTGGCGGCGGCCATGGATCACCGCGCGCTCTCTGCTCGCGATGGCATCACGGTCCGGGTGAGCGACGGCCCCAACCCCTGGGAGATCGACGTCGCCCGCGACGACACCACCCTCAACGTGGCCGTGCGTGCCGACCAGGCCGTGCGGTCCATCGTCGCCACCGAGGAAGCCAGCATCCGCGCCGCCGCGGCCCGGGATGGCTACCACCTCGGTCGCATCGAGCTCACCGAGCGCGTGGGGTCGGCTGTCTTGGCCGTCAACGCCACGGCGGAGAGCGCCAACACCAGTCAAACGGGTTCCAACTTGTCACACGAACAGTCCTCCGCCGACGCCCGCCGCGAGGAGCTGCCGACCTGGCCGCTGCCGCGCCGCGTGCGCGCCGTCACCACCACCGCCGCGGCACCTCGCGCGGGCCGTCTCGACCGCGACGTCTGATTCCCTCAAGGGGCGCTCGTCGCCGCCGAAGGAGCGAACATGGATCTCAGCACCATCGACGGCCTGGTCCCCGCGAGCGCCCTCGCGAGCGCCACCAGCAGCACCGGCACCGACGAGCTGGGCAAGGACGCGTTCCTGAAGCTGCTCACTACCCAGTTGCAGTACCAGGACCCGCTGAACCCGATGTCGAACGAGGAGTTCGTGGCGCAACTCGCGCAGTTCTCGTCACTCGAACAGCTACAGACGCTCACCACCGGGATGGAGTCGCTCTACCTGGTGAACATGTCGATGAACAACGCCGCGATGACCAACCTCATCGGGCAGGATGTCATCGCCACCGGCGACACGGTGAGCTACGCCGGCACCGGCGACGTGGCGCTGAACTACGCCGCCGCCGCCGCCGCCGCGAGCACCTCGCTCACCATCACCAACGCCGACGGCGTGGTGGTGTGGTCCGGCGACATCGGCCAGTTGGCCGAGGGCGATGGCAGCTACACTTGGGACGGCAAGGACCTCAACGGCGCCCAGTGTCCGGAGGGTGAGTACACCTTCGACTTCGAGGGCACGGACGCCGACGGCAACAGCGTGGCCGTCGACGAGCGCATCGTGGGCACGGTGGAGGCGATGGACCTGTCCACCGGGTCGCCGTTGCTCGAGGTCGACGGCATCACCATCGAGCTCTCGCAGATCCTCTCCGTCGAGCAGGCCACGCCGTGATCGAGCGGGTCGGCCAACTCGGGTACGCCCCGCCCGCCGGCGCCCAGCGGGTAGAAAACCTGCCGGGATTCGGCGACGCGCTCGACGCCTTGTTGCGCCCGCCGCCGGCCAAGGCGCCCGAGGTGCCGGGGGGTGTCAGTTTCAGCAAGCACGCCCAGGCCCGCCTGGCCTCGCGCGGTATCGAGCTCGACGAGTTCGACATGGAAGATCTCAACCGGGCGGTGGACGCGCTGTCGAAGAAGGGCGCCCGCGAGAGCCTCGTGCTGCTGGGCGACAACGCCTTCATTGTCGGCGTGCCGGACCGTAGAGTGGTCACGGCGCTCACTCGCCAGGAGGCGGTGGGCAACATCTTTACCAACATCGATTCGACCGTCGTCGCCCGATAGGCGCCGACGATCGTTGTCCAGGCCGGACCAAGGATTTTCCAAGGGGGCCTGGAACCGGTCGCGATCCCGAAGTGGTCGTGACCAACTCAACCCTCGGAGGAAAATCACATGTCGCTCTTCTCAACGATGAACATCGGCGCGTCCGGTCTTGGTGTCTCGTCCACCTGGATGAACGTCATCGGCGACAACATCGCCAACATGAACACCGTCGGCTACAAGCAAGGCCGCGCCTCCTTCTCCGACTTCCTGCCGCAGCACGTGTTCGGCGTGGGCGGCGGCGGGCAGGTGGGCGCTGGCGCCGTCACCAACCAGGTGGCCACGTTGATGGGCCAGGGCAGCTTCGAGAGCAGCAGCAACGCCACCGACATGGCCATCAGCGGCAGCGGCTTCTTCATGGTGGAGGGCGACGACGGCACCTTCTTCACCCGGGCCGGGGAGTTCGGCGTGGACGACCAGGGCTACATCGTCAACAGCATGGGCTACAAGCTCCAGGGCTACTCCGGCGAGGGGGGCGCGGTGGGTGCGATGCTCGGCGACCTGCAAATCCCCACCGGCATGATCGACCCGGAGGCCACCACCGCGATGACCCTGGAGGCCAACCTCAGCGCCGCCACCGAGGTGGGAACCGAGCTCGCGGCCCTGGACTTCTACGGCACCGGGACCGGCAGCAGCACCCTCCTGGAGGCTGGCGAGGCGGCCGACTTCACCACCTCGGTGACGGTGTACGACAGCCGGGGCCAGGCCCACGACGTGACGGTGCTCTTCGAGCGCACCAGCAACGACGAGTGGACGTGGCG
>CAYHRZ010000380.1:0-5711 GCA_964359125.1 uncultured Klebsiella sp.
GGTAGGCGGCGGCCGCAGCGGCGCTGCCGTCGTGGTGGGCGGCGGCGTGGGCGCCGGGCGGGGCGGCGGCGGGGCGGCACGGCCAGCGGCTTGCGCCACCGCCGCGGGAGACGGGGCCACGACCACTTCGGACGGGGCGAGGTCGGGGCGCACCGGGAGCTTGGCGACGGGGTGGTGGACGGCGGCCGGGCCAAAGGCGCGGTTGGCCTCCTTCTTCTTGGCCGGGGCCTGCGGCCGGCTGGCCGTGGTGGGACCCCGCGGCGTGAGCTCCTTCGGGTCGAACTTGCGAACCTCCCCGATCTGCGGCGCGGGGCGTCCCTTCGCCGCAGGCGGCGCCTCGGTGCGCTGAGGCGCCCAGGGGATGTTCGGGGCCAACCCCTTCTTGGGCGCTTCCCCGGGGGCCGGCGGCGGCGACGCGTGCGGCGCCACCGGCCGGCGCTCGGGGAGGGCCACGTCACCGAGGCCGATCTCGACGACGGGTGCGTCGGGATCCCAGGGGTCGGGCAGTCCGAACTTCGGAAAGAGCGCCCGCCCCTTCGCGAACCTCGGCGCCGCCCAAGCGCGCGCGCCCACCCGCCCGACCAGCGCCGCGCCCAGCACAGGCCGGGGCGCCAACTCGCCGAGGATGTCGATCGCCAGCGCGTCGTGGGTCACGGCCGCGGCTCCAGTCGCCCCACCACGGTGGGTCGGGAGAAGACATCGCGGGCCACGCCGCGCACGTCGGCCGTCGTCACCGGCTCGGCGCGACGGGACAGGCGCCGGTATGCCACCCCGCCGAGGCCATAGAGCTCCGCGTACACCATCGCGGCGCAGCGCGCCCCCACCGTCTGCAGGCCCGCCTCCGCCGCACCGACGCAAGCGGCCCGGGCCCGGGCCACCTCGCCGTCCGTCACGTCGCCCTCGCGGATACCATCGATCGCGGCCAGCAGTTTCGCCTCTGCCTCGTGGACCCGCGCGGGGTCGGTGGCCAGGCCGCACGTCACCACGCCGCCGAACGGGCCCTCCAGCGACGAGGCGCCCACCGCGTAGGCCAGACCGGACTCCTCGCGCAGCCGCCCGAAGAGGCGGCCCCCCTGGCCGCTGAGCACCGTCCCGAGGACTTCGAGTGCCGCCGCTCGCCGGTCGCGGGCGGTGATGCCCGCGTACATCGCCGAGACGTGCGCCTGCTCGCGAGCGCTGGGCAACGACACGCGCCGCGCACGACGAGGGTGGCGCAGATTCGAGGGGCGCGGCAGGCCTCGCCCCACCGGCAGCTTCCCGAGGACGTGTCGAAGTCGCGATACAATGCACTCGGAGTCGACGTTGCCCACCACGCCGACGACGAGGTTCTCGGGCGCCGCCCAGGCCAGGTGAGCCGCCAGCAGCGACGCGCCGCTCAGCCGCGCCAGCGACGCCTCCGTGCCCCCCGGGTCCAGCCCCCAGGGCTGGCCCCCGAAGGCCGCCGCCCACATCGCGACCGAAAGCCGCTCGCCGGGCTCGTCGTCCCTCGATGCCAACTCGTCGACCAACAACTCGCGCGCCCGGTCCACCTCGGTGGCGAGGAAGCTGGGCTCCACGGCACCCAGCAGCAGCAATTCCAGCGCGGCCGACGCGTGCTCCGCCGGGCCCTCGACGGCCATCGACTGGCTGGACCGGCCGCCGCTGGCGCCGAGGCTGGCGCCGAGGGCCGCCGCGGCGCGCCCCAGCGCGTCGGGCGACAACCCCCCCGCCCCGCGCATCACCGTGCGACTCCAAGCCGCGCCCAGTCCCTCGGCGCCCGCGCGCTCGGCCAGCTGACCCCCCAGACCCGCCACGCGGACGGCGGCGAGGTCGCTGCCGTCGCGCTCGACCAGCACGCGGATGCCGTTGTCGAGGCGGTAAACCTCAGGCGCATCGACCCGGCGACGGGGCGAGCGAACCGACCAGTCGCTCCGCAGGCTCCGGAGTCCCGGCGAGAGCGCCAACACCTGGGCAAGCTCGGGATCCAGGTACCGGCGCGCGACGGTGGTGACCTCAACGTGTGTGGTGCTGCTGATCGCCGCGTCGTGGCGGCGCCAGGCGTCCGCGGCGCCGTGGTGGGCCAGGTAGAAGCAGGCGTCGGCGGCCCGGCCGTCGGCCGACTCGTGCCGCGCGCGCCGGTCCACCGCGAGGTTCAGTCGCGCGCGCAGCGTGTCGGCAGGCGCGAGTTCCCCGGACCGCAGCGCCGCGAGTTGCCGCGTCATGGCGCGGGTCACTTCCCCGGCCCTCCCGGCGACGACCTGCGCCTCGCACACCAGCAGCCCGCCCTGTGCCTCGGCCTCGTAGTCGAAGGTGGCGTCGAGCACGCCTGGCACGTTGCGCAGCGCCACCACGAGGGGGGAGGCGCTGCCACCACCCGCCGCCATCGCGAGGACCTCGACCGCAACGGCGTCGGGGTGGGTGTGCGCCGGCGCGGGGAACGCGACCCGCACGAGCCGGGTGTCGAACCGGCGCCGGAGCAGCGTCGTCTTCCCCGGCGCGTGCTGCGCCACCCGGCGGTCGCGGGCAGGGCGGGGCCCGCCGCCGCCGAAGTGCAGGCCCACGGCCTCGCTCACGCGCCCAGAATCGAATCGCCCAGCAACGGCGATTCGCGAATTAGAAGGCAAGTAGTGCCGGGCATGGAACGCCCGCAGGGCTCCGAGATCCATGTGCCCCACAGTGCCGGGCGTGCCGATGACCGACCGGCCGTAGGGGTGGTCCGGGAAAGCAAGCGCCCAGGTGGCCTCGCTCACGACGAGATCCACGTCGTCTTCGCCGCCGCGGATTTCCTCCACCACCACCTGCCGCTCCCGTTCCACCTCCAGCGGGTCGAACCGCGGCGTGCGCACCATCTCCCCCAGGATGGCCACCGCCTGGGCCGCCGCCTCGCCCGGCACCGTGGCGTGGAAGACCGTTTCCTCGAACGAGGTCCAGGCGTTCACGTCGCCGCCGAGGGCCTCGAAGGCCGCCGCCACCTCCCCGACGCCGTAGGACCGGGTGCCCTTGAATACGAGGTGTTCGATGAAGTGGGCGGCGCCCTCGAGGCCGGGTGGCTCGTCGGCCGCACCCACGTCGATCCACGCGTAGACGGCGGCCACGTCGGCGCCGTCGTCGGGCAAGAGGGCGAGGTCGAGACCGTTGTCGAGGCGGGTGGTAACCACGGTGCAAGATAATCCGGTGCCCCCCGTGCTACCCTGCCGCGATGTTCGGGGTGTACGTCCACGTCCCCTGGTGCCGGGTACGATGCCCGTACTGCGCGTTCGCGGTCGACACCCGTACCGAGATTCCTCACGACGAGTGGCTCGCTGGCGTGGCCAGGGACTGGCGGCAGGAGCGCCCCCACTTCGCCGGTCGTTCCACCACCCTTGCCTTCGGGGGCGGGACGCCCTCCAGGGCGCGCGTCGCCGACCTCGCCCAGGTGATCGACTGGGTCGCGCCCTCGGGGGAGGTGTCGCTCGAAGCGAACCCGGAGGACGTGTCCGCCACCGCCGTCGCTGCCTGGATCCGCG
The DNA here is from genome assembly GCA_964359125.1 of uncultured Klebsiella sp. Lineage (GTDB taxonomy): Bacteria > Myxococcota_A > UBA796 > UBA796 > SXON01 > SXON01. Next base: position 3,486 of record CAYHRZ010000380.1, read on the forward strand.
CGGGCGTGAACCGGGTGACGGTGGGGGTGCAGACCACTCTACCCACCCACGCGCGCCACCTCGGGCGCGCACACAGCGCGCGGCAGGCGCGCGCGGCGGTGTCGCTGCTGCGCGACAGTGAGTTGGGCTCGGTGGGACTCGACCTGATCTTCGGTGTGCCGGGGCAGTCGCTCGCCGACTTCGCCGCCGACCTGTCGTTCGCGGTGGAGTCGAAGGTGGACCACGTGTCGCTGTACGGGCTCACCGTCGAAGCGGGCACCCGCTTCGCCGAACGCGGGGTGCCCGAGGCCGACGGCGACGCGTGGCGCGAGATGTACGACGAGGGGGTCAGGACCCTCGAACGCGCGGGACTTCACCGCTACGAGGTGAGCAACTTCGCGCGGCCCGGCCACCGCGCACAGCACAACGAGCACTACTGGCGCGCACGGCACTGGGCAGGCCTCGGCCCCTCGGCGCACGGGTGGCGCCCGGACGGCACCCGTGTGGCGCGGCCGGCGGCCTGGGACGACTGGTCCACCGGAGCACCCAGCCTCGAGGAACGCCCAGAACCGAGGGCGTTGCTGCGCGAGTTGCTCTGGTCGACACTGCGCCACGTCGACGGCGCCGACCGCGCACGCCTGCGCGCCCTCACCGGCATCGAGGTGCGTCTACCTGCCGCGCTGGCGAATGGAGATCTCGCGACGATCGTCGGGGACCGTGTGAGATTGCAAGACGCCGGGTATCCGCTGGCAGACGCCATCTCGGAGGCGATCTGGACAGCCTCCGTGGCGGGTGGACCTCGCCACCCGATCGACGATGGGGCATACTTGCCCGGCGCGGCGGGGGACTGATGGCGAAGACGACGGTGATCGACGAGGAGGAGGAGGAATTCAGCGTGGAGATCGATCCCGCGTTGATCGAGGCCGCCGTCGCCGCCGTCGACAGCCGGGCGCGGACCGCGAGGGCGCGGCGCGCCGGCGGGGCGGGCGCCGAGAGCGAGGTGGACCCGATCACCGTCGACGTCGCGCCCGCAGAGGTTGCCGAGGATCGACCCCGCAGCGTCGCGCCAGAGGATCGACCCCGCAGCGTCGCCCCGGTGGAGCGCCCCCGCAGCGTCGCGCCGGAGGATCGACCCCGCAGCGTCACGCCGGCGGAGCGCCCCCTGAGCGTGCCGCCACCTGATCGAGGTGACTCGGACAGCACGCCCGGCGGGACCAATAGCCGCCGCGCCGACCCCCTCGCCGGGATGAGCTTCGCTGCCCTCGACGAACAACGCCGCCTGTGGCAACACCGCGCACGGGAGGCGGGAGAACGCATCCGCCGGCTCGAGGCAGAGTTGTCCGCCGCCAACGAGAGCCGAGAGCAGATCGACCAGATGTACCGTGAGCTGCGCCAGGCCGGCCAGCAACTCCACCAGGACATGGAACTCTCGCGCGTGCGAGCCCGCAAGGACCGCGACGAAGCCGAGCGCATGGGGGAGGAGCGCGTGCTGCGAGGCCTGCTCGACATCGTCGAGAACGTCGAGCGCGGCGTGGCCCACGCCGGCGAGGACCCCGAACGCGTCCTGTCCGGCCTGAACATGGTGGCCGAGCAGTTCCGTGCACTGCTCAAGCGGGTGGGCATCGACCGCGTCGAGGCGGCAACCGGCACCACCTTCGACCCGTCGGAACACGAAGCCGTCCTGCACATGCCCACCACCGAGATCGCGGCGGGCTGCGTCGTGCACGAAGTAGCGGCTGGATTCAAACTCCGGGGGCGCCTGGTGCGCCCCGCCCGGGTGGTCGTGGCCTCGCCCCCGCCCACCGGCGAGTGATAGCATGACCCCCAGCCCCAGGCGTCGAACATGGCGAAGGTGATCGGCATCGATCTTGGCACGACGAACTCGTGCGTAGCCGTCGTGGAGGCCGGCGAGCCGATCGTCGTCCCCAACGACGAGGGCGCGCGCACCACGCCCTCCGTGGTGGCGTTTCCCCAGAGCACCGACCGCATCGTGGGCGCCATCGCGCGCCGGCAGGCCGTCACCAACGCGCAGCGCACCGTGCACGCCGCGAAGCGGCTCATCGGCCGGCGTTTCGACGACGCCGAGGTGCAGCACACGCAGGAGATGGTGCCCTACGCGGTGGTGGAGGCGCCGAACGGCGACGCGTGGATCAGCATCGGTGGCGCGGAATACTCTCCCGCCCAAATATCGGCGATGATTCTAGACAAGATGCGACTCGTCGCTGAGGCCTACCTCGGCGAGCAAGT
>CAYHRZ010000381.1:0-5701 GCA_964359125.1 uncultured Klebsiella sp.
AATCCTTTCGCGGGAGGCAGCACTTCTGACCAAACAGTGATGGTCTCGTTCTCCGGGTAGCTGTTGAGCCGGGTCATGCAGCTCAGCTTCGGCTTGCCGTTCACCTCGCAGGAGCAGCTCCCGCACTTTCCCGCCTTGCAGTTCCACCGCACGGCGAGGTCGTTGGCCTGCTGGGCCTGGATCTGGTGCACGGCGTCGAGCACCACCATGCCCGGGCCCACCTCGACGGTGTACTCCACGAACTCGCCGCCCTCTTCGTTGCCGCGCCACACGCGGAACTTGCGCTCAGCCATTTTGCGGGCCCTCCAGCTCTTCCAGGGTTGCGTTGGCGATGGCGGCCAGCTCCGGTGGCCCCGGCGGGCGCTCCAGCGACTCGACCTCCATGGTGCCGCTGGCCGACTTGCGCGAGACGACGTTGTACTTCTGCCAGTGGGCCTGCTCGCCGGGGAAGTCGTCGCGGGTGTGACCGCCGCGGCTCTCCTCGCGGGCCAGGGCGCCGCGCGCCACCGCCTCGCTGGTGATCAACATGGCCCGGAGGTCGATCGCCTCGTGCCAGCCCGCGTTGTACTGCGAGGTGCCGTGGGCCTTGGCCCGGCTGGCCCGCTCGCGCAGCACTTCGAGGTCCGCCAGGGCCTTCTCGAGCTCCACCTTGGTGCGGATGATGCCCACGTTGTCTTGCATGCTGGTCATCAGGTCGTCGTGCACCAGGTATGGGTTCTCGCCCGACTCGCGGTTGAGGATGCTGGTGGCGCGCCGCACCGAAGCCGCCACCTGGTCCCCCGGGAACGCGACCGGGGGCGCCTGCTGGCAGTAGGCCACCGCGCCGTCGCCGGCGAGCTTGCCAAACACGATGAGGTCTGACAGGGAGTTGCCGCCCAGCCGGTTGGCGCCGTGCATGCCCCCCGACACCTCGCCGGCCGCGAAGAGACCGGGCACCCGGGACATCTGGCTGTCGGCGTCGACCCGGACACCACCCATGAAGTAGTGACAGGTGGGACCGACTTCCATCGGCTCCTTGGTGATGTCGAGCTCGGCCAGCTCCTTGAACTGGTGGTACATCGAGGGCAGTTTCTTCTTGATGGCCTCGGGCGTTCGGCGCGACGCGATGTCGAGGAACACGCCGCCGTGCGGCGACCCGCGCCCAGCCTTCACCTCGGCGTTGATGCTCCGCGCCACCACGTCGCGGGTGAGCAACTCCGGGGGACGACGCGCGTTCTTGTCGCCGTCGAGCCAGCGCTGTGCCTCTTCCACGGTGTCGGCCGTTTCCTTGGCGAACTTCTCCGGGATGTACTTGAACATGAAGCGCTCGCCCTTGTTGTTCAACAAGATGCCGCCCTCACCCCGGACACCCTCCGTCACCAGCGTGCCCCGCACCGAGGGCGGCCACACCATGCCGGTGGGGTGGAACTGGGTGAACTCCATGTCGATCAGTTCGGCGCCGGCCTCGTAGGCCAGGGCGTAGCCATCTCCCGTACACTCCCAGGAGTTCGAGGTGATGCGCCAGGACTTCCCACCACCGCCGCTGGCGAGGATCACCGCCTTGGCGGTGAACACCACGAAGCGGCCGGTCTGTCGCCAGTAGGCCACGCAGCCGGCCACGCGATCGCCGTCCTTGAGCAGGTCCAGGACCGTACACTCCATGTGTACGTCCAGGCCCGGCTGGTGGACGGCCCGGTCCTGGAGGGTGCGGATCAGCTCCAAGCCGGTTCGATCCCCCACGTGGGCCAACCGGGGGTAGCGGTGCCCGCCGAAGTTGCGCTGGGAGATCAAGCCGTCGGGGAGCCGGTCGAAGACCGCGCCCCAGTCTTCCAGTTCGCGCACGCGCTCGGGGGCCTCCCGGGCGTGGTGCTCGGCCATCCGCCAGTCGTTGAGGAACTTGCCGCCGCGCATGGTGTCGCGGAAGTGGATCTTCCAGTTGTCACGCTTGTCGGCGTAGCCGAGCGCCGCCGCCATGCCGCCCTCGGCCATGACCGTGTGGGCCTTGCCGAGCAACGACTTGCAGATGACGGCGGTTTTCAGGCCCGCTTCGCCGGTGGCGATGGCGGCGCGCAGCCCGGCGCCGCCGGCCCCGATGATGAGCACGTCGTAGTCGTGCCGCTGGATCTCGTTGACGTCTAGCATTCTAGTTGCCCGCGTAAAAAACGATGTCGTTGATGGTCCCGCTCGCGACGAGGCGAACGTAGACGCCGGTCCACCCCACCCAGATCATGCTCACCCACGCCCAGAACATGTGGTGCTCGTTGAGCCGGGTGACCAGCTTCCACGCCGAGTAGCCGCCCACTTGGCCCTTGCTGTGGTCGCGGGCGTCGCAGGAGAAGCAGTCCCTGCGACCCCCCACGAGGTGCCGGAAGGCGTGGCAGCCGAAGGCGTACAGGCCGAGCAGGATCGGGTTGACGAGCAGCACCAGGCTGCCGAGGCCCACGAAGAAGTGCCCGTCGCGGAAGAAGCCGAGGATGGCGTCGTAGGACAAGATGAAGATGAAGGCGATCGCCGTGTAGAGCGCGTAGCGGTGCAGGTTCTGGAAGATGAAAAGGGTGGTTTCTCCCTCGTAGCGCCCGGTGGGGATGCGCCCCAGGGGCAGCGGGTTGACCGCGCAGCCCGGGGGCGTGCCGAGGTAGGCCCGGTAGTAGAACTTCCGGTAGTAGTAGCAGGTGAGCCGGAAGGTGAGCGGGAACGGCAGGATCAGCGCCGCCGAGATCGACGGGAAGAAGGCTGGCCACCACCCCGGCTTCTCGCCGAAGAGCGCGTGGTGCACCGGCGCCTGCGGCCACATCGTGGTGTCGGTGAACAACAAGGGCGAGTAGAACGGGGACAAGTAGCCCCCGAAGCCGTGCCCTTCCCCGACGAAGTAGTGGGTGCCCTGGAACATCTCCCAGGTGGCGTAGAGCGAGAAGATCAGGAATCCGAACCCCGTCCAGAGCGGCTCGAACCACCACCGGTCGGTCCGGGTGGTCTGAGCTGCGCCTTCGGGGTGGCCCCCAGTGGGCGACGCGCCGTCTGCTGCCATGCGAACTCCGCTGCGAACCCCGCCGGCGGCGACGGGGTTCCCCCTTATCCGGCCCCCGGGTGATTAGGAAGGGGTCCGTGATCTCCGCCAGCTGTCCCTCCTGCGCCGCGCCGGTGAGCTTCGCGCACGGGGCGGCCGTCACCGCGGTGTGCGCGGCCTGCCAGAGCTGCGTGGTTCGCACCGACCGCGGGGTGGAGTCGCTGGGGAAGGTGAGTGCCTTCGACCGCGATCTCAGCCCGCTGCAGGTGGACGCCAGCGGCGTGTTCGGCAAGCGCCGGTTCCGCGTCGTGGGGGTCGTGCGCCTCGGTCGCGAGCGGGTGCGCTGGAACGAGTGGGCCGTGCTGTTCGACGACGGCAGCCCGGGCTGGCTGGGCGAGTCCAACGGGCAGTTCTGGATGTTCGGCACCCCCGGCGAGAACTGCACCGAGGGGGAGCGGGCCCGCAAGCGCGGCGCGAAGTTCAAGGCCAACGACGCGAGCTGGGTGGTGGTCGAGGCCGGCGACGCGGAGGTGATCGCGGCGGAGGGTGCCTTGCCCTACCGGGTGGCGGCGGGGATCCGGCGGCCCTACGCCGACCTCCGGCGGGTCGGCGGCGGCGTGGGCACCCTCGACCTCGAGGGGCCCGAGCCGGTGCTGTTCGCCGGGGAGGTGGTCGACCTGCCGGCCCTGCGCCTCGACGGCCTGCGGCCCTTCGCCGGCTGGAGCGACCCGGCGCTCGTACACTTCCGCGGACCCGACGTCACGGCGGTGAAAAAACTGGACTGCCCCGGCTGCGGCGCGAGCCTGCCGGTCCGCGCGCCGGGCCTCGCCGCGCGGGTGGTGTGCGCCTACTGCGGCGCGGCCAACGACCTCGACGCGGGCGCCGTCACGCACAGCGAGGCCGGGGTCAAGCCCGCCTACGATCCGCTCATACCCCTGGGCACGCGCGGGAAGCTCCGCGGCGTGGAGTGGCAGGTTATCGGCGCGATGGTGCGGTCGGTGCGGGTCGACGGCGTCCGCTACCCCTGGGAGGAGTACTTCTGCTTCAACCCCTGGCGCGGGAGCGGCTGGCTGGTGTGCGCCAACGGTCACTGGAGCTGGGTGGAGTTGCTCGGGGAGTTGCCCAGCAGTTCTGGTCGCGACGTGGCCTACGACGGGGTGGCGTTCCGGCGGTTCCAGTCGGGGGTGGCCACCGTCGACGCGGTACTGGGAGAATTCACGTGGGAGGTGCACGCCGGCGACCGCGCGTCGACCGTCGACTACGTCGCCCCGCCGCTGATGCTGTCGAGCGAGACCACGCCCGACGAGGTGACCTGGTCGCGCGGCACCTACCTCTCGCACACCGACGTCGCGACGGCCTTTGGCGTGGCCCTGCCGGGGCCCACCGGGGTCGCGCCGCACCAGCCCAACCCCTGGCTTCCCGGCGGGGTGCTGGTCACCGCCGTCGCGATGTCGGCGTCGCTGGCGGCCGTGGGCCTGGGCATCGACCTGCTCGACCACGGCAGCAGCGACGACGACGTCACCACCATCCAAGTCGACGGCGTGGGGAAGGGCGACACCGCGCTCAGCGAGTCCTTCAGCGTCCCCGACACCTGGCGCACCGCCACCTCGATGGCCCTGTCCACGACCCCCACCGCGGGCAGCGGGGTGACCGTGTCGCTGGTGAACGAGAGCAACGGCAACGTCTACGAGCAGAGTTTCACCGACGGCCGCAGCGCCGACACGACCTGGAAGCTCTCGCCCGGCGACTACGTGGCCCGCTTCGAGGTCCACGCCGCCACCTCCCCGCTCGATCTCACGCTGGTCCTCCGGCGCGACGAACCCGGCGCCATGGGGACCTGTCTCGGCGCCGCCCTGGCGTTGGGGCTCCTGGTGCTGTACTTGGTCCTCCGCGGACAGTTCGAGACGGCTCGCTGGTCCGAGAGCGATCAGGCCAACGACGGCGGCACGGAGGACGACGATTGACGCCCACCCCCCTCAAGATCATCTACACCGCGATGTTGGGCCTCTTGCTGATGGTCGGCGCGTACGCGATCGTGGTCCGGCCCGGCAGCGGGCGGGGGCCCGGCGCGGTGGCCGCCGCCAGCGTGCGCGAGAACCCCGCCTCCTGGCGCGCCGTGTACGTGCCCTACGTCGTCTCGAGCGGCAGCGGCTCGGGCGGCTACAGCTTCGGAAAGTGACTTCCACCGGAGATCCCCATGCATGACCCTCTCGACCCCAACGTGCTCCTCGCCACCGCCCTCTACGCCGGTATCGGCGTGGCGGTTTTCCTCGGCGCCTTCTTCGCGATGGCCAAGCTGGCACCCTTCTCCATCCGCAAGGAGATCGAGGAGGACCAGAACACCGCCGTCGGCATCGTGATGGGCGCGGTGATCCTCGGCCTGGCGCACATCATCGCGGCCACGGTCGGCGCGGGCTGAGCGACCACGCCGCCCACCCGCACCGAGGCCCACGATGATCGCCCGACCGCCCACCCCCACCGCCACGCGGGCGCTGTTTGCCAGCGTGTTCCTCATCGCCACCTGCGGGCTGGTGTACGAGCTGGTGGCCGGCGCCCTGGCGTCGTACCTGCTGGGCAACTCCGTCACCCAGTTCAGACTGGTGATCGGCACGTACTTGTCCGCGATGGGCGTTGGCTCCTGGCTGTCGCGACACGTTGACCGGAACCTCGTTGTCCGCTTCGGTGCCGGGCTGTCACGTGCCACCGCGATGCGCG
>CAYHRZ010000382.1:0-5679 GCA_964359125.1 uncultured Klebsiella sp.
CGGACCGCCCGAGAACAGCGCCTTGATGCCATAGCCGCGCGCTCGGATCTTGTTTCCGCCCCAGCGGTGGTACACCGTTTCCTGCTCTGACAGGTAGTGGGTGAGGTGGATGAGTTGGCCCTTCACCTTCTCGGTGATGATCAGGTCGTCGAGTTGGTACTGGGGGACCACGTGCTGCGCCAGCCCACGGAACTCGGGCCGCGACAGCTCCCGCGCGGCGGCCCAGATGAGTTCCAAGGCCGGCTCCTTCCCACCGGCCTCGGCCTCCGCCCGCTCGATCACCCTCGGGATGGTGGTGCCGCCCACGCTGTAGAAGCGCTCGCTGATCTCCGGGGCGATGCCCGACGACCAGCCCTTGCGCTCGAGTTGGACTTGCCAGGCCTCGGTGCGCTCTTCCAGCGTGGTCCGCCCCACGTGCACGGTGACACTCGCCCGGTCCTGGCCCAGCAAGCCTGAGATCGCCTTGCGATCGGACCCGCCGACGAGAACCGGGTAGGGGAGGGTGGCCAGGGCCCCGCCGAGGGCGATGAGTTGGTTGCGCAGGGCGGGATCTTCCTGGGCGCTGGCCACGTTGACCACGTAGGGCAGCGCCCCACTCAGCCGTAGCTCGCGGATCAGGTCCCAGGGCTCGTCGAGGTAGGACTTGGTGCGCTCCAGGTCGATGCGCGCGAGTCGCCGGTCCACGTGCCGGGAAATGGCCTGCGCCACGCCCTCGCGCAGGCCCACCGTGCTGCCCACCACCGCCACGGTGATCGGGCTGCGCAGCGCGTCGCCGAGGTCGTCGATGCGCTGCCGGGTGGGCTTGGGAATGAAGGGTTCGACGGAAGTATCGATGGGCGTGAACCCGACACTGCTCGGCAGTTCCTCCTCCTCGAGGAACCACCGGACCAGCCGCGGCGCGGGGTGCAATCGGCGCGAGGTGTGCGTTTCCATGCCGTCGGGCGGGTTGAGCAAGAGCAGGCGGTTGCGGATCAGCGGGCCACCCGGCAACAGCCGCGCTTGCAGGGCGAGGCGCTCTCGCCGACCGGCGCGGAGCACGCGGGTGGACATGTCGACGGTGAGGTAGGCCTGGTTGAGGTTGTCGTTGAGGTAGGCGAAGATCTTGCCGTAGCCGGCGCTGATCTCGGGCGCGAGCGACAACAGGACGAGGTCGCTGTCGTCGCCGTCGAGTTGGAAGGCGTCCCGCAGGCGGTTGAAGCGTCCCCCGGGCGCGTCGCGCAGGGCGGTGGAGGCCAAGACCGCCTCCTCCAGCCCGTCGGGGCCGGTGGGGTAGTCGATCTCGCCGTGCGCGCGCAGGAGCGCGTCGACCTCGTCGTCGGTGATCACCGATCCCCAGAACTGCCCCTTCGCCCGCATGGCTGGCCGGCTGCGCTGCCGCCGCACCGCCCGCAGCAGCAGCAGGTCCGTGCGGCGCAGGCGGCGGGCTAGTTCCTCGAAGACGGTCGACATCGGGCGGGAAGCTAACCGTCGGGCGCGGTTGGGCTGCGATCAGCCGGTTCGGGGGACGCCGTCGCCGCAACTCGTGGCACAGGGGCCGGGCTCGCCGACCAGCGGCGCGTGCCGAATCGCCCCGGGGGCGTGCGAGATCACGCTCCCCACGAGGAGGGCCGCCAGGGCGCCCCAGAGCGGCTGGTCCATCGCGGCCGCCAGGGCGAACACCACCACCTTGGCGATCACCGCCCAGGCCTGGGCAAAGCGGAACCAGTCGTCGCCGTGGCGCACCACCTCCGACGCGCAGAGGGCGAGGCCCGTCGCCACCGTGGCCGCCAGCGACCACGGGGGCACCGCGCCGGCGACGGCACCCCCGAGGAACACCCCCATGGCGGCGATGTGGGCGGTGCGAAGGGCGATGTCGACCCAGCGGTGGGCGGGCGTTCGGCGGCGGGGCATGGGGGGCGTCCTTGCAAGTTTGGTGCCCGGCCGCCGACCCGGCCGGGGCATCGTGACCCGGCACGCAGACGATCGCCGGGCCACTCAGCGGTTAGACACGTGCCGTGTCCCGCTGGTACGCCATCTTCGTCAGTCTGGTCGTCGTGACCATGACGATGTGGCCCGTGGGGCAGATGTTCTCCGACACCCCGAGCGACAGCTTCCCGCTGTCGTGGTACCCCATGTTCCATCGCCCACGCTCGGGCGTCGAGAAACACGCCTACGTCGTGGCCATCGACGGCGCCGGGGAGGAGCGGATCCTCCCGGGGAGGTACTGGGACAAGGGGGGGATGAACCAGCAGCGGGAGCACCTCGCGGGCGTGGTTCGACGGGGCGCCGCGGCGGCAACGGAAACCTGCGAAGCGGTGGCGCGAAAGCTGGCCCGGCGCCCGTCGACGTGGGCGATCGTCGAGATTCGCCTGGGCGTCTTCTCGCTCGAGCGCTGGTTCGGCGAGGGCGACCGGACGCCCCTGAACTGGGCGACGGTCGCGAGGTGCCCGGTGGTCCGGGAGTGAAGCGCCCGTTGTCATGGCTCGCCGAGGAATGGCTCGCCCCAGGATCCGCGCTCAACCTGGGGCGGGTCCGCGCGGCGACCGGACTTTTCGTCGCGGTCTACCTGCTCTGGATGTGGGACGGGTACATGGCGGTGGCCCAGTTGTCGCCCGGGAGTTGGCGACCCGTGGGGCCGGCGACGGTGTGGGCCGTGCCCCCGGGTCCGGTCACCGTGTACTTCTGTCTCCTCGGGACGGTGGTGCTGGCCTTCGCCCTCGCCCTGGGCCTCGCGCACCGCGTGACAGCGCCTCTACTGGCGTTGTCGCTGTGTTTCTTGTTCGCGTGGCGGAGTTCGTGGTCGTCGATTTTCCACCACCACAACCTCGTGACCCTCCACGTGGTGGTGCTGGCGCTCGCCCCAGCGGCGGCGGGTTTCTCGCTCGACGACTGGCTGGGCCGTCGTTTCCCACAGTCGCGCATCCTGTCGTGGCTGCGCTGGCAAACCCTGGGCCTGCCGGCCGTCGACGCCCGCTGGGGCTGGCCCCTGCGGCTCTTGTCGGCGGTCACGGTGTGCACCTACCTGCTCGCCGGCTTGGCGAAGGTCACCGGGGAGGCGGGTCTGGCGTGGGCGACCCCCGAGCAGTTGCTCGGACAGATTGGTCGCGACGCGATCAAGCGGGAGTTGTTCCACCCCGACGGCGCGACCGCGGCGACCTGGTGGCTCTACGCGAACCGGGAGTGGCTCTGGGGTCCCGCCGTGCTCACGCTGGTGGCGGAGCTCGGCGCGCCGCTGGCGCTCTTGCACCGCCGGATCGCGGTGCTCTGGGTGCTCGGAGCCTGGTGCCTGCACCTCGGGATCTGGGTCACCATGGACATCTTCTTCCCCTACCCGATGGTGGGGGTGGGATTCCTCTCGTTCTTCGCGGCTAGCTACCCGACTTGGCGGGGCTCCAACTCGTCCGGGCGTAACAGTCGATGATGTCGTCGCCGCTGAGCTCGAAGCCGAGGAAGGCGTTGCCGTCGATGTTGGTCCGGCCGGTGTTGTCGACGTAGACCAGGCCCGAGAAGTTCACGTACAACGGGCCCGCCTCGTGTTGGTGCAACCCCGACATCGTGAAGCCGCCCCGTGCGTCGACCGCCGCCTCCATGCGCTCGTCGGGTTCGTCGTTGAAGTGGGCGTAGAGCGAGGCCGGCGCGGCGCCCTTCACCTCGAAGGCGCCGATCCAGTCCGACTCGGTGGCGAGGTCGAAGTTGGGGACGTTGCAGCCGTCGTTCCAGTACTCGGCGCCGAGGGTGGTCGTCCACAGGCCGAGCACGTCGGGGACGTTGCCGGTGTCGCCGCCGCTCCCGTCGACGTCGCCGCAGCTGCTTCCCGCGCCGGTGTCGCCGCTCTCGGAGCCGGGGGCACACGCCACGAGGGGGAGGAAGGCGAAGAACCGGGTCATGGGGAATCTCCTTTCGGGGCGGGTTCAGGTGGCATCGACTCGAAGATGAACACCGCGCGGCGGTTCTGTGCCCGCCCCTCGGGGGTGTCGTTGCTGGCCACCGGTTCGTACTCGCCGCGGGCGGCCCACGTGAAACGGTGCGGCGAGACGCCGAAGCCCTCCGACATCTCGCGCGCGACCGAGGCGGCACGGAACGCCGTCCACTCCCACTGCGTCGTGAGCAACTTCCGCGCGGCAGGTGGTGGGGTGCTGTCGTCTCCGTGCGCCACGATGGTCACCACCACGTCCGGGTGCAACTTCAACGCCATGCCGACGAGGTCGAGCACCGGCCAGGCCTCTTCCCGCAGGCTGAGACTGTCGGGGGCGTACTGAGTGTCGAGGGCAACCGTTACCAACGTGCGGCGACCCAGTCGCGACACCACGGCGGGCTGCCCCTGGAGCACCTGCAAGATTTCGGTGTACAGCGGGTCGGGGGCCAGTGAGTCGGAGCACGTCGACAACTGCGCCTGGAGCCGGTCCACCTTCTGGCGCAGCGCAATCACCTCGCGGTCGAGCTGGCCGATGAGGGCCCGGTCGTCGGCGGCGCCGGCCATCGCCAGGGCAGGGGACAAGAGGAGCGCGGACACCACCGGCCCTACCCCGGTAGCTCGTGCCCGAGCGGGGGGTCGATACCCCAGTCGGTGGGTGCGAAACCCTTCATGTGCTGGGGAAAGGCCCCCGAGCAGCGGAGGCGGAGGTAGCGATCCACCCACCGGCGCGTCGCCTCCGGGTACCGCCACGACCACGATCCCCCCTCGCGACGGCGTGCCATGGTCATCCAAGCGAGGGTCGCCGGGTGCTGGAGGGCAGGCTCTCCCGCCTGCGGGCCGTCGAGGAAGCGAACGGTGCCGTCGGCGTCCCGGGTGAATGAGCCCTCGAGCGGCGGGTCGACGATCAGGTCGCCCCAATCGGCCAGCCCGCCCAGGAGCTCCGGGGCCCCGAAACGATCGGCAAAAGCCACGAAACAACGGCCGCAGGCCTCGGCGTCGTTGCCGGCCCGGTGGGCCTCGTGCAGCTCGATTTCCAGGCGCTTGCACACTTCGCCGAGCTTGTGGGCCTTGGCCTCGCGGAAGAACTTGTGGGAGAGGTCGAGCGTGTCGGCCTCGGCGAGCGTCCTCGGCCAGCGTTTTCCCACCCGCTCGAACTCGCAGGTGAGTTGGCGGCGGTCGAAGGGCAGGTTGTGGGCCACCACCAGGGCACCGTCGAGCAGCGCCCACACCTCGTCTGCGACCGCAGCGAACAGCGGCTTGCCCGCGACGTCGTCGTTCGTGATGTGGTGGATGTCGGTGCTGTCCCGGGGGATGGGGATCTCCGGGTTCACCAGCCACTCGTGGCGCGCCAGCGTCGCCACCCGCCCGTCGGGGCCGAGTCGCAGGGTGACGGCGGCGATCTCGATGACCCGGTGCCCGTCTTCGGGCGCGAACCCGGTGGTCTCGGTGTCGAAGGCCACGATGGGGAGGTCACGCCAGCGCATGGGCCGTCCCCGTACTACGCGCGACGGCGGCGCGCCCCGCCGAGCAGGGCGAGCAGGCCGAGGCCCAACGATGGAGCGCCCGGGCCGGCGTTGCAACCGCACTCGCCCGGCGCGGTGAGGCCAGGGCCCGCACCAGTAGGGTCGTTGGCGTCCTTCGTCGGTCGACCGGAGTCGGTGCCGCCGGTGTCGGTCGTGCCGGGGGCCTCCGCGTCGTCGCAGGCGGTGCCCACGCCGTCGGCGTCGGCGTCGGCCTGGTCGGCGTTCGCCACCTTCTCGCAGTTGTCGAGGTCGTCGACCACG
>CAYHRZ010000383.1:0-5625 GCA_964359125.1 uncultured Klebsiella sp.
AGGTGGATCACTTTGCCCGAGCCAGAGGTGGATCACTTTGGGCGGGCCTTGACAGGAGCCTAGGTCTCGGGTATTCGAGCTCGGGTGACGCACCTCCCCGGGGTTGACGATTGCGTAGTTGTTGCATATTTCAGAATCTGAAATCTGAAACCGATGCTGAAGTCCGTTGATCTCTACGTCCTGGTCGCCCTGCTCGCGCTCCGGCGCACCGACGACTGGACACAAGCCGCGTTCGCCGCACAGATCGGCCTGCCGCAGCCGGCGCTCACGCGCTCGCTCCAGCGCCTCGCACGTGCGGAGTTGTGGAGCCGCACCGATCGCCGGGTGGACGTCCCCGGAGCCGAAGGGCTGTTGGTGCACGCGGCCCGCTTTCTGGTCCCTCCCCGGCTGGGTCCACCCACCCGAGGCCTCCCTACCGCCCACTCTGCACCGCCGCTCGCCTCGATGATCCTGACGAACAGCGCGATCGTCTGGCCCGATGAGGAGGGGGGCCACGTGGGCACGTCGTTGGAGCCGCTCCACCCGTCGGCGCCAACGGCCGCGCGCGCACACCCTCGCCTGCACGAGCTGCTCGCGCTGGTTGACGCACTCCGCGTTGGGCGCGCACGGGAACGAACCCTCGCGGTGCAGGCGCTGCACGATCGGCTCGGGGATGCGTCGTGAACGCGGCTGAAGCGATCTTGGCCGAGGTGGCCGCCGAGCTCTCGTGGCTAACACCCGGGCCCGTGTTCATCGGTGGGACCACCATCGGACTATTCCTGGACGAGCTCGGTCGCGACCAGCTTCGCCCGACAAAAGACGTAGATTGTATCGCACCTTCCGTCGTCACCCCGCTGACGTGGTTTGCGCTGGAGCGCGACCTTCAACACCGTGGATGGTCTCCCGATCGCGACGGTCCGATCTGTCGCTACCGTAGTCCTCGTGGGCACGTGGTGGACCTCCTCGGCGCTCGAGCCGAGGCGCAAGGCTTCTCGGCGACGTGGCTCGAGGCTGCGGCCGCCCACACCCAGAAACACGTCCTCGGAGGCACGACGGTGGTCGCGACCCCAGCGGTGGAGTACATCGTCGCCTGCAAGATCGAGGCGTTTTGCGACCGGGGCGCAGCCGATCCCCTGGCGAGCAACGACTTCGAGGACCTCGTGGCGCTCTTGGACGGCTGCGCCTCCCTCGAGTCCGCCATCGCCGGTGCGGAGCAGGACGTGCGCGCGTTCACGGTGGGGTGGTTCCGCGCGCTGCGCGCCGATGGCGAGTTGATGAGCGCGGCCGACGGACACCTCCCCCGCGGCGGCGACTTCGAGGGGCGACGGAGACGACTCCGAGAGCGTTTGCAGCGTCTGGCCGCGCTCGCCCTTCGCTGAACGGGCCGTCCTCCCCCGACAACGAAATCCCCGCCACCCTCACCCGTCGTTCATCGGTCGGCGCGATCAGCAGAGTTTCAACGCTGTCCAACACAGCCCGCCATCAGTAAACGGCGGGCGGCTTCCTGATCGCTGGACGGGCACGACGACCGCACGACCGGATAAAACTATAGTTATTCAAAGCTGAGGTGGTGCCGAAATCTCCCCGCCCACTCATCGACCGAAGCCTCGGACTCGCTGCCTTTCGCTGTGGGGCGTGGGCCGATGCGGGCGGCTAGAGTCAGCCTCGGAGTTTACTTCTTCCTCCGGTCGCTTCGGCCTTGCTTGCAGAATGCAAGTTGACGCGCTCCCAGCCCGGCCGTAGAACGCTCGCATGGCGCGCCGAACCTCGCCCCCGACCGAAAGCACGCCCCCCGCCGCACCATTCGCGGTGGAGATCGACCGCGAGGCCGACGGCCGTTGGATCGCCGACGTCCCCGCGCTCCCCGGGTGCATCGTGTACGGCACCACGCGCGACGAGGCGCTGTCTCGCGCCATCGCGCTCGCCCTGCACGTGATCGCCGACCGGATCGGGCACGGCGAGGCGACGCCCGACGTGCTGGTCGGCGTGTTCGTCGCCGCGGCGTAGTCATGGCCGATGGCTAGCCGCCTACGCGCGCTCGGCGGCTGAGCCGACGACACGTGGGCGTTCCACGAAAACGACGAGATCCGCCCCGTGATGCTAGCGCGCATCGCGCGGGCCACGGGGCTGACGCCGGGGGACCGGTGAGCGCGTCGCCCGGGTTGACGAGGCGGTGCGCACGGGCGGCAACGGACGTTGACCCGTGACGGCACGAGCACGTCAAGGCGCCGTGGGACACCGCCCGCGAGGCCATCGCGGCGAAGGACTGCGGCGCTGCCGTCCCGCGCCATCGAGGTGCAGGCCAAGATCGTGCGGACGATCGCCCCGCCGAGGGTCGAGGTCGTGGACACGCCCAGACAGGTGCGGGTGCCGGTCGAGGTGACCAGCGTCGAGCGCTGACGGCGGAGTTGCGGGGACTGCCATGCTGCTCGCGCAGCTTGGCGGAATGATCGCGCCGTCGGAAGGCGAGGGTCGGACTGCTCCCCGGTCACGCCCCCCAGGGGGCATGGCGATGGCCCGCGAGGTAGGCGTGGAACGGCACGATCCCGAGCGACAGGCGCTCCACGGGCTGGTGCGGGAGCAGGGTCGAGTGAAGAAGCGAACGGTGCTGAAACCGCCGGCGGTGGCCGACTGAGCGCTGTCCGGACTCTGCACGTCTGGCCGTCGACCGCGACCCTGTCCGGTGGCAGTTGCCGGGCAAGCTGATACGCCGGGGGAGCACAATGGAATGGAGAACGTGCGTGCAATTGCGACGTGGAGCACATCACCACCGCGGGAACTAGGCTGAGTGGATTCGGCGCCCGCCGTTCCGAGGCGCTAGCAGGCGCTTGTCTGGAGCGTGCTCTTCGCGAGTCCAGCGACTTCCTTGAGGCCTTCTGGGGGGCGTGCTCCGATACGGCGGTTCCTACGAATCCAACCGTCCTGACGGAGCAGGACGCGGGTGACACTCGCAGCGACCTCGTTCTGCGCGCCGGGGGGAACTCGATCAGGGTGGAGCTGAAGCTCGACGCCGATTTTACCCTTGGGCAAAGGACGGCGATCGGCAAGGGCAACCAGCAGATCGACGTCGTGGTCGTGCCCGATACGCGTGTAGCTGAGGTAACGGCCTCGGTGCGGGACCTTGCGAAGTCGGTGCGGCCACCGCGCGTCCTCTCGTGGCACCGACTGGAGGCCCTCGCCAGCAAGACGACTGCAGGGGATCGCCTTGCGGGTATCGGGCTGTGGTCGCGGAAGGACGTTTATAGGCTTACAAATCAAGAGTTTGCGATGGGACTTGCCGCGATAGAGGGGGAAAGTGGGGCTGCGTTGCAGCGTGCGTCGTTCATGCGGACGTTGCGCATGCTCTTGGAAGGCGACGCCCAAGTCCGGACCGCGTCGTCTACGTCGTCGCTGAGTGGACCCGTCCTGCGGCGCGGGGTGGGCCTCACCCTCGCCGAAGCGGATCGCTGGATTTGGGAGGTGGGAGTTGACGGCAGGGCGTGGGGGGGGCCACCTCCTATTCCCAGACGACGGCGACCCCGTAACCGCTTCGTTTCCATAGATTTCTCCTGGATGGCTAGAGAGGCGAGTCACTGGATTTGCCACGCGGCGATCGCAGCGAAGGAAGCTCATCGGCGCGGATCCACCGACGCCGCTCTTCCCCGCTGGGCCATCGACGCCGCTCGTGATGGAAAATTTGAGGTTGGATGGGTAATCGCGCTCGGGGGGACGGTCGAGGAGGTGGACGCCGACCGACTCTGTGGTCTCATCACTCCCCTGCTCCCCGCACTCGCCCCGCCCGAACCCGAGTGTGCCGCTCCCACCCCCGGTTCGCCCCGGGAGGAGGTGGCGGCCTTCTTCCTGCGCTGCCACAGTCCCAACGACCCCGTCGCGTCGCGGCTCATCGAGTATGCTGAGGTCGGCCTTCTCGTTGGCCTGCAGGCACTCGAAGAAAGTAGCCCCATGCTGGTGGGCGCGACACCTCGAGGATCGACATTTGCGCTCACCGGATACGGTACGTTTGAAATATGGGGCTTGGGGGCGAAGTGGCGGCCCAAGGTAAACCCAGAGGTAGGCCTCCGCGCACTCGAAGCGTTCGCCGCCCAACACTAGTCGAACACCCGGGCGCCGGCCCATCAACCCATCCCGCCGCCAGCGCCGTACGGCGCGCTTGTACGGGGACGAGGATGGTGATCGGGCGGAGGCAAGGTGCGCCCTCGGCAACGAATCTGCCGCCCATCTGGCTGTCCACAGGGCGCCGAAGGGGGTGGCACCAAGGGGACGGGTCGCCGCGGTCACGACGCTCACGACCACCCGAACGCCCAGAGTCAGCAGGTCAACGCAACAACCGGTGATTCCAAATCCGCAGGTCCTGGGTTCGAGTCCCTGTGCCCCTGCCAACCTTCGCGCGTCGCCACCACGGCGCCACCCCAAACAACAAGAGCGCCGCGCTGCCACCACAGCCCTCGCAGCCATCCCCGGGTGTTGCGCCCGGGGGATCGCCGGTGCCACCACCCGGATCGCTGTCGCCGGGCCCACCGGTGTCGCCGGTGTCGACCGTGCCGTCGCCCAGGGGCGACCACGTCGCACCTGGGCTGCGAACGTCGACGTAGTCGAGGTACTCGCCGTCGCCGAGCACGGAGACGAGCACGAGGTCGTGCCACCCCTCGGCGAGCGTGACCGTGGCCAGGACCCCCAGCCCCGCGGTGGCCGCCTGTCCCCAGGTCGCCACCACCTCGCCGTCGGCCCAGAGTTCCACCCGCCCGGTGCCCGCGCTCTCCCCCACCACTTCGACCTCCGCGCCCCGTACCGTCCAGGCCAGCGAGCAGCCGGTGGTCAGGCCCGTCACCAGGCCGAGCACGGCGCCGTCGCGCGCCACCGGGGCCGCGCAGGGGCCGCTACTGTCCATGAAGCTGCTCTTGTCGTCGTAGCGCTGGATCGGCGCCCAGCGCGACACCACCGGGCTCCCGGAGAGCACCCCGTCCACCGTGTAGGAGCCGTCCAGCGTGGCGACCAGCACCTGGTCCGTCTCCGCGAAGGGCGCGCGCGGCCCCACCGCCCGCACCGGCCCCGGGATCCATAGGTCCAGCGACGACCAACTCTGGCCGCCGTCGGCGGAAGACAGCGCATAGCCGGCCGACGTGAACGCCAGGATGGTGCCGTCGTCGGCCTGGGCCAGGCGGATGAAGATGTCGGTGTCGAGCCCGTGGGTGACCGTGGGCGCACTGCCCGGCACCAACCGGTAGGCGTACTTCCCGGAGGCAAAAATCACCGCCTCCGGCGCCTCTACCGGGACGCCGACGAGCACGCCGAGGGGGTCGTCTTGTGGGCCAAACACCCGCGTCCAGGGGGTGCTCAGGTCCGCACCGCAGAAAATCCCGGCCGGGCGGCTGAAACCACCGCAGTAGGTCCCGTCGGCCATCCGCACGTAGTCGACAAAAAGCCCCTCGTCGATGTCGCCCGGGGGGCCGGCGAGGGTTGCCCACGTGACGCCGGCGTCGGTGCTCCGAGCGGCGCCACCCGTCACCAGGGCGGCCCACACCTCGCCGCCGACGATGTCGTCGGTGGCAAAGCTGCCCTGGTCGTCGACAATCGCCGTCTCGAACCAGGTGCTCCCGCCGTCGTGGGAGACGTAGGCCTTGGTGTTGACCATCGAGTACACGATGT
>CAYHRZ010000384.1:0-5611 GCA_964359125.1 uncultured Klebsiella sp.
CTCGGGAGCGAGGCCCGGGTCACGGTGGATCCCCAGTCCAGCGTCGTGGTGCTCGGCGTGGACAACGAGGGCGTGAGACTGGAGCTCGAAGGGGGCAAGATCCGCGCCACGGTGCGGCCGGGCAGCGGCAAGGTGGGCGTGCGTGCGGGTGATCGCGAAGTGTCAGCCTCCGACGCTGACTTCACGGCGGCCCGTGACGAGTATGGGACCCTCGCGATCGTCGCCGAGCGTGGTGAGTTGTCGCCCGTCGGCCTGGGGGACATCGATTCCATCCGGGCCGGCGAAGAGGTCATCGCCCCGCTGGGAGGTTCCCCGCTCAAGGCACCGGCCTCCGACGCCCTGTTGTTGTTCGTCCAGTGGCCCGAGGCGCCGCGCACCCGCGAGCGGCAGGCCACCCTCGCCGGCAAGACGCAGCCCAACGCCGAGGTGCAGGTGAAGGGGGGGGCCCGCGTCGTCACCGGGAAGGCCGACGCCGCCGGCAACTTCGCGGTGACGGTTCCCCTGGCGGAGGGCGACAACCGCCTCACGGTGGTGGCGGTCAACCTCCTGGGGCGAACGGCAGAGGTCAGCTCGGCGGTCGTGAGCGATACCACCGCCCCGAGCGTGGGAGTCACGCTGGAGTTCTGACGGATGGGGCGCCTTCCCCGTGCTACGGTTGCCCGTGTCCCTGCTCGACGCCGCCACCATCGAGTCGGCCCTGGAGCGCGTGAACGCCCGGCTGGCCGCGGTGGAGGTGCGGGCGGAGTTGTACCCAGTGGGGGGTGCGGTGATGTGCCTGGTGTTCGCGGCCCGCCCGTCCACTAAGGATGTTGACGGCTGGTTTTCAGAGCCCTCCGCCGTGAGGGCGGCTGCGAGGGCCGTGGCCGTGGAGCTGGCGTTGCCCGACGACTGGCTCAACGACGCCGCCAAGGGTTTCCTGCCTGCGGGGGCGACCTTCCAGGCGTGGCGTAGTTTCTCGCACCTCGCGGTGGTGACGGCGGATGCACCCACTCTCCTCGCCATGAAGGTGTCGGCCGCGCGCACCCTACAAGACGCGGCCGACATTCGATTCCTCGCCGACCACCTCGGCTTGACCGACGCCGACGCCGTGCTCAGGCTCGTAGAGTCCTACTACCCGGCGGACCGACTCGCGATCCGGTCCCAGTTACTCGTCGAAGAGTTGTTCGATGTCCGTCCCTGAGCTGCTCGCGGCCTGCGAAGCCGAACCCCACCACCTCCAGCTCCACGTCAACGGGTTCATCGACGAACTCCGTCGTGTCCCCGTCGAGGAGCTGGCAGCGTCCCTGCTACCGGGCCCGTCGACCGTGGGGCAGGTGGAGGGCCTCGTCGCGGCCATCGCCAGCGCCATCTGCCGGGAGCGGGGCGTGGAACCCCCCGCGTGGGTGGGCCGCACCGGCAGCCCCACGCCGTTCTTCGTCTTTCCCGCGCGAAGCTTCGCGCTGCGCGTGCGGCTGATGATCGAGTCGCCGCCGCCGTTCAAGATCCGGAGGGTGTTCGTGCCCGAGAACTACCTGTCGCGGGCGTAGCCGGCGGGGTCCCGGGAAAATACCCCGCCCACGCCGCCCCCGTTTTGTGCTCCAATCTGCGGCGCCACCCTCCCCGGGAGTCCCCCTTGTCCCCAAGGTTCGTCGCGCGTTGCCTCGCAGCGCTGTTTGTCCTCGTCGTGCTGTTCGTCACGGGGCCCGCCCGCGCCGACGACCTCGCCACCCTCAAGGCGCGCGGCAGCCTGATGTGGGGCGCCGACCAGGAGGGCGGCGGCCCCTACGTGTACCCCCGGGAAGACGACGCCAACCTCGTGACCGGCTTCGAGTACGACCTCGCCGGCAAGCTCGCCGAGTACATGGAAGTGAAGCCCGAGTTCATCCAGGGGCAGTGGGACAAGATGCCCGACATGCTCCGGGCGCAGAAGTGCGACCTGATCATGAACGGCTTCGAACTGATGCCGGAGCGGCTCGACGTGATGGACGCGACGATGCCCTACTACGTGTACGGGCTGCAGCTGATGTTGCGCAAGGGCGACCCCACCTTCAGGGGCTGGGACGACCTCCGCGCGCAACACGCCAAGGTGGGGGTGCTCACCGGCAGCGGCGCCGAGGAGTACATGCGCGAGTTCTGCGGCGACGGCGCGGGCGACGAGAGCAAGTCGTGCGAGGTGATCAACTACGACGGCAACACCGACTCCATGCGCGAGGTGGAGACCGGCAAGCTCGACGCCACCCTGCAAGACACGCCCATCGCGAGCTTCTACGCCCCGCGCTTCCCGGCGCTGGTCTCCGAGGGGGAGCCGGTGGGCACCGGCTACTACGTCATCTACGTCCGGAAGGGCGAGACGGCGCTTTTACAGACGCTCAACGAGGCGCTGGTCTTGATGGTCCGCAACGGCGACCTCGAGACCATCTACAAGAAGTACGGCATCTGGGACGCGCAGCAGGCGGAGCTGGCGAGCATCGCCGAGAACGCGCAGTTCTTCGGCCTGCACAAGGCCGCCGCCGCCGAGGTGGTGCAGAACGAGATCCCCGAGCAGGCCGCCGTGGTCCTGGAAACGCGCAAACGCGGCTGGGACGTGGTGAGTAACTACGCCGGGGTGATGGCCGAGTCGGCCGTGATGACGGTGGTGCTCTCCTTCCTGAGTTTCCCCCTGGCCATCGCCATCGGGCTCATGGTCGCGGTGGGACGGCTCTACGGCCCGGCGTGGGTGCGCTTCCCGCTGGCCGCCTACGTGGAGTTCCTGCGCGGCACGCCGGTGATGTTGCAGTTGTACTTCGTGTTCTTCATGCTGCCGGAGGTGGGGGTCAACATCCCCGCCTTCTGGTGTGGCGTGATCGGCCTGGCGGTGAATTACTCCGCCTACGAGGCGGAGATATACCGGGCGGGATTGCAAGCCATACCGCCCGGCCAGATGGAGGCGGGGCTGTCGCTGGGCATGTCGCGGGCGCTGGCCATCCGGCGGATCATCGTCCCCCAGGCCTTCCGCATCGTGATCCCCCCCGTGGTCAACGACTTCATCGCCCTGTTCAAGGACACCTCGGTGTGCTCGGTCATCACCATCGTGGAGCTCACCAAGCGCTTCTCGGTGCTCTCGATGAGCACGCAGGCGACCATCGAGTTGATGGCGATGTGCGCGTTCTTGTACCTGGCGATGAGCTACCCCATGAGCCTGGTGGCGCGTCGTATCGAGAAGAAGCTCGGCAACTCGGGGGTGACGGTATGATCAACGTGCAAAACCTGGTGAAGCGTCACGGCGACAACGAGGTGATCCGCGGGATCTCGCTGGAGGTGAAGGCGGGCGAGGTCGACGCGATCATCGGCCCCTCCGGCGGCGGGAAGAGCACCTTCCTGCGCTGCATCAACGGCCTGGAGCCCTTCCAGGGCGGGGAGGTGACGGTGGGGGGTCTCACCCTGCGCGCGAACACCCACCACGTGCGCGACGGCAAGCTCCTCGAGGCGGTGCGGCGGAAGGTGGGCTTCGTGTTCCAGCAGTTCAACCTCTTCCCGCACCTCAGCGTGATGGAGAACCTCACCGAGGCGCCGGTCCAGGTGCTCGGGGAGTCGCGACAACAGGCCGAGGAGCGCGCCAACACGCTGCTGACGCGCGTGGGGCTGGGCGAGAAGGCGCGCGCCATGCCCCGCGACCTCTCCGGGGGACAGCAGCAGCGGGTGGCGATCGCCCGCACGCTGATGATGAAGCCCGAGGCGGTGCTCTTCGACGAGCCCACCAGCGCGCTGGACCCGGTGATGGCCAACGAGGTGCTGCGGGTGATGGAGGACCTCGCGCGGGAGGGGCAGACGATGATCGTCGTCACCCACTCGATGTCGTTCGCGCGGGAGGTGGCCGACCGGGTTCACGTGTTCGCCGGGGGCTACGACGTGGAGAGCGGCCCGCCCGCGCAGGTGTTCGGCGACCCGCAGCACGCGACTACCCGGTCGTTCCTGAGGGAAGCGGGGAAGTAGGGCGAGGCGCCGGCGTGTTCTGGGTGCCCAGTCATGTCGCGCGACGGCGCCGATCCGGTGCGATATTCTCGGGGAGAGGCGAGAACGTCATGTCCAGCGCGGTGCTCAAGGCGGACGGGAACATCCTGATCCCGGCGGAGCTTCGCAAGTCGGTGGGGGCTGAGCCCGGCCAGAAGTTCGACGTGATCGCGAAGGGCACGGTGATTGTGCTCGTCCCCGCCGTGGACGTGCCCTCGCTGCGCGGCTCCGCTCGTGGCGCCGACACGTCGGACTACCGCGAGAAGTGAACAAGGTCGTCCTCGATACTTGCGGTTGGCTGGCCTACTTCGCCGACGAGCCGCACGCGGACAAGTTCGCGCCCTACATCGAGGAGGAGGGGAGCGTGCTCGGGCCGGCGGTGGTCGAGTACGAGGTCCAGAGGTGGGCGCCGCGCGAGGTTGGTGAAGAACGGGCCGACGAGTACGCGGCCGCCATGAGCCGCCACGACTCCGTGCCGCTCACGGCGGGGCTCGCCCGCCGCGCCGCGGAGCTCGGCCACAGGCACAAGATCGCCGCGTGCGACGCCTTGGTGTACGCCACCGCCGACGCGCGGGGCGTCGGCCTGCTGACCGCCGACCCCGATCTGCAAGGCCTGCCGGGCGTGGAGTTCCACGAGAAGCCGGGCTCCGGCGGCAGGTCCCGGAAGGCGAAGCGAGGCGCGGCGCGGGCAATACCAGAGTCCGGGTAGGCCGCGCGCGGGGCCGCCATCGAGTTGATGGCGAGCTGGGCGTTCTTGTGCCTCGCGACGAGCCACCGCACGGGCCCGCTCGCGCCGGTGGGTCTGGGCGGAAAGGCGCGCGCGATGCCCCGCGACCTCTCCGGGGGACAGCAGCAGCGGGTGGCGATCGCCCGCACGCTGATGATGAAGCCCGAGGCGGTGCTCTTCGACGAGCCCACCAGCGCGCTGGACCCGGTGATGGCCAACGAGGTGCTGCGGGTGATGGAGGACCTCGCGCGGGAGGGGCAGACGATGATCGTCGTCACCCACTCGATGTCGTTCGCGCGGGAGGTGGCCGACCGGGTTCACGTGTTCGCCGGGGGCTACGACGTGGAGAGCGGCCCGCCCGCTCAGGTGTTCGGCGACCCGCAGCACGCCACCACCCGGTCGTTCCTCAGGGAAGCGGGGAAGTAGGGCGGGCGGGGACGGCGCGGGGCGGTGCCTCCCTCCGCAGGATAGAGCCGGGGGCCGCGACCGGGGCAGCATGGCCGTTTTTGCTGAGTTGAAATCACCCGCCGAGCTCGAAGCCGAGATCCTCGCTTTCTGGAAGGCGGAGCGCATCTTCGAGTACACGCTGGAGGCCCGTCGCGACGCGCCGAGCTTCGTGTTCTACGAGGGCCCGCCCACCGCCAACGGCATGCCCCACAACGGGCACGTGCTCACCCGGGTGGTCAAGGACCTCTTCCCCCGCTACCGGACCATGCGCGGCTACCGGGTGGATCGCAAGGCCGGGTGGGACACCCACGGGCTGCCGGTGGAGGTGGAGGTCGAAAAAGAGCTCGGCATCCACGGCAAAGACGCGATCCTCGCCTACGGGCTGGAGCCGTTTTCGCAGAAGTGCATCCAGAGCGTGTTCACCTACACCCGCGAGTGGGAAGAGCTCACCGAGCGCATCGGCTTCTG
>CAYHRZ010000385.1:0-5606 GCA_964359125.1 uncultured Klebsiella sp.
CACAGCGTGCGATCCCAACTAGGGGCCCTCGATCACCAGCCGGTCAGCCCGGCGGCGCGTGGACGGGCCAGCCCCCCTACTCGAACGGCGGCGCGTAGGGCGCCACCCGGTCTCCCGGCCCGCCCGGCGAGGCCTCGCTGTTGTTCGTGGAGCACGCCAGCCTCGCGTGGATGGCGTCGATGTCGTCCCGCGCGCCGTCCCACTCGTCGGCACCGAACTCGGCGTACACCGCGAAGTTGCCGGCGTGGTCGACGACGTAGCCGCCGTAGTCGCGGAGTGCGCGAAGCAGGGCGAGGCCCGCCGCCGTGGAGACGATCCCCTCGTCGACGTCGGCCGGCAACGCGAGGTGTTGCCCCACCGGCACCACGCCGCTCATCTCGTCGTCGCGGCCGCTGGACACGACCGTGGCCGGCCAGGTGAACGTGGGCGCGAGATCCTCGAGCGGGAGGGAGACCGCCACGGCGTGCCGAGCCCCGGCGCCGACCTCGCCGGCCCGGAGGAGCCCGCCGATGGCGCTGCCCCCGTAGATGCGCACGCCGTCGGTGCCCACGCCGCTTCCCCTGAGGTCGACTCGCGCCCACGAATCCACCGCCCACCCCCCGTCGACCGGCCGGGCCCTCCACGACTCGGTCACCGTCTCGCCCGGGGCGTCGACGACGTGCATGTGCGCGTCACCCTCGGGGTAGGCCGGGAGCGAGGGCGACGCGCCCGACGGGACCGACCAGGTGGCCTCGACCACCCCGTCGTGGACGATGTCGACCCGCGGGTCGGTCCCGGTCGCCCGGTACAGGGGATGGCTCCAGGTCTCGATGTTGACCCAGGCCTCGCCCGCCGGGTCGCGAACGGCCCGGGTGCACTCACCCTCGGCGAGGACCAGCCCGTCGCCCACCGGCATGTTCCAGGGCGAGTCGAAGCTGAAGGGCCAGAGGACCGGGTCGCGCCCAACCCGCGCCGCCGCGCCGCCGGTGTCGTCGTCCCGGGCGGCGGGGCTCCCACAAGCGACAACGAAGGCAAGCGTCAGCACCACCGGGATCGTACTGCGGCAGGCCCACGACCGCGCCCTCAAACCCACGAGGCGACCGGCCACGGGTCCGGGGTCCCGCCGCCCCCACCGCACATACCGGCGGACGGCGGGGCCGTGGCGAGTCTCACACCGCGACGATTTCCACGTGGCGGCCCGTGGCCCGGGCGAGAGGCTCCAGGTCGCCGGGATCCGAAGTGAGCAGCACGTCGCCGTCGTCGGCCACGAGGACCAGCGCGGCGTCCACGACGTCGTTCGCCCCCGTGCGCGCCAGCAGCGAGCCCGCGGCGCGGCCGAGATCGTCGTCGAGCGCCCGGACGTCGACCGAGGCCAACGCCACCGACAACAGCGCCTGCCGGGGCCCCCGCCCTCGCCACGCCTGCCCAACCACGCCGCCGTGCGACAGGGGTAGCTCCTCCGAGGCCCGCGCCGACTTGAACCGTCGCCACATCGCCCGGTCGCCGCGCTCCAGGGCGATGAGCGCCCCTGCGTCGAGGACCAGGCTCATGCTGCTCCGTCGCCGGTCCCACGGATTACTCGGGCACGGCGCCGGTCCTCCCGCGCCTGCGCGACCATTTCTTCCTGGGTGATCGCCCCGAACTCTGCCTCGTAGAGCGCGATCGCCTCAGACATCGCCCGCAGCCTGCGCTCCTTGGCCACGCGGTCGACCAGGGCCGTCGACACCCAGGCGCTCAAGGAGTCGGCGGTCCCGGCCGCCACGGCGCGGAGCCCGGCTTCGACGAGGTCTGGGTCGACCGTCACCGTCAGTCGGTGCTTAGTCCTCATACGGTTATGGTAACAGAAGTTGAATTTCATGCCAACCAGCGCCGCCGCAGAACACCCCCTGCTCCAACCCGAAGCCGCTACTACCCCCTCTCAAACCCGCCAGTCGACCGGCACCTGGCCCCGCGACAGCAGGTAGTCGTTCACCCGCGAGAAGGGCCGCGACCCGAAGAATCCGGCGTGGGCCGAGAGCGGCGACGGGTGTGGTGAGCGCAGCACGAAGTGTCGCGACAGGTCGACCTTGGACGCCTTGTCGGCCGCGGACCGTCCCCAGAGCACGAAGGCGACGCCCTCGCGCTCCCGGGCCACCGCCGCCACCACCGCGTCGGTGAAGGTCTCCCAGCCGCGTCCCCGGTGACTGTTGGCCTGGTTCTCGCGCACGGTGAGGGTGGCGTTGAGCAGCAAGACTCCTTGCTCCGCCCAGGCGGTGAGGTTGCCGTGGGGGGCAGGCGCGATGCCGAGGTCGGTGTGCAGCTCCTTGTAGATGTTGACCAGCGAGGGCGGGACAGGCACGCCCCGCCGCACGGAGAAGCAGAGACCGTGGGCCTGGCCAGCGCCGTGATAGGGATCCTGGCCGAGGATCACCACCCGTACGTGCGACAACGGCGTGTGATCCAGCGCGGCGAAGATCTCGTTGCCCGGCGGGAACACCCGGTGCTGGGTTTTCTCGTCGACGAGAAACTGCCGCAGCGAGGCCATGTAGGGCGCGGAAAACTCCGCCTCCAGCGCCGCGTACCAGTCGTCGGGCACCGAGGGACGGCGGGCGGCGGGCACGGGGCGATCTAACGCCCGCCGTTAGACTGCGCGGATGCCGCTGCTGCTCGCGTTGTCGCTGGTGTTCACCGCCGTTTCCCCCGCGCTCGGGGCGCCCACCCCGAAGGTCGCCGCCCCGGCCGTCGACCCCTGGTCGGCGATGATCGAGCGGGCCACCCCGGCCATCGTCTCCATCGACATCGTGAGCACCCGCGCGTTCGACACCGAGCGCGCCGCCCACAGCTACGCCACCGGCTTCATCGTCGACGCGGAGCGCGGCATCATCCTAACCAACCGGCACGTGGTGGAACCGGGGCCCGTGCGCAGCGAGGCGATCCTCCAGGACCAGGAGGTGATCCCCTTGCAGGCCATCTACCGGGATCCCATCCACGACTTCGGCTTTTACCAATTCAACCCGGCCGACATCAAGTACATGAAGGTGGCGGCGCTGGAGTTGGATCCCACCGGCGCCCACGTGGGCACCGAGATCCGGGTGATGGGCAACAACGCGGGCGAGAAGTTGTCGATCCACACGGGGACCATCGCCCGGCTCGACCGCGACGCGCCCCGCTACTCCTCGACCGGCTTCAACGACTTCAACACCTTCTACATCCAGGCCGCGGCGGGGACCACCGGCGGCAGTTCGGGCTCACCGGTGCTGGACTTGCTCGGGAAGGTCGTGGGGCTCAACGCGGGTGCGCGTCGCGACAGCGCCGCCTCGTTCTACCTGCCGCTGGACCGCGTGGTCCGCGCGCTGCAGTTCGTGCGCGAGGGCAAGCCCGTGCCCCGGGGCAACCTCCAGGCCGTTTTCGCCTACACCCCCTACGACGAGCTCGACCGGCTGGGCCTCCAGGACACCACCGAGGCCGCGGCCCGGGCCCGCAACCCCGAGGGAAAAGGGCTGCTCGTGGTGCGCGAGGTACTGCCCGGCGGCCCCGCGGAGGGCAAGCTCGAGGTGGGCGACGTGGTCTTGTCGGTGAACGGCACGGCGATCGACCACTTCGTGCCCCTGGAGGCGGCGATCGACGACGCGGTGGGCGGCACCGTCACCCTGGGCTTGGAGCGGGGCGGCAAGCCAGTCGCGGCCACGCTCGCGGTGGAGGACCTGCACGCCACCGCCCCCTCCTCCTATGTCGAGTTCGGCGGCGACATCCTCCACGAGCTCAGCTACCAGCAGGCCCGCAACTACAACGTCCCTGCGCGGGGAATCTACGTGCCCAGCACCGGCTACAGCCTCAAACACGGCGGCGTGCCCGACGGCGTGCGGCTCGACAGCATCGACGGCGAGCCGGTGGGCACCATCGACCAGCTGTGGACGGTGTTGCAGGGCCTCCCGGAGCGGTCGCGACTGGAGGTACGCTACACCCAGCTCGCCGACGCGCGACGGTCGCAGGCGGCGTCCGTGCTGGTAGATCGCACGTTCTTCCCGATGCGGCGCTGTAGCCGCGACGCGCGGGGCGACTGGCCCTGCGTCGACGCGGCGCCCGCGCCTGCGCCCGCCGCGGTGAACGCGGCGACCGTGACCCTCCAGACCCCTCCCAAGGGCGCGCCCGGCAAGGTCGCGCACGCCCTGGTGTACGTGGAAACGCGACTGCCCCTGGTGCTGGCGGGGAACAACGGTGACTTCTACAGTGGCGTGGGCCTCCTGGTCGACGCCGAGCGGGGCCTCGTGATGGTGGACCGCGACACCGTCCCCCAGATGCTCGCCGACGTGACGGTGGTGATCGGCGGCACGCTGCGACTCCCGGCGAAGCCGGTGTACTTTCACCCCGAGCACAACTTCGCGATCGTACAATTCGACCGCGCGCTGGCCGGCAAGACCGACCTCGTCGCCGCGCCGTTGCAGGCGAAACGCCCCGCCACCGGCGAAGAGGTCTGGCAGGTAGGGCTCAACACGCGGCAGGAGTTGGTGTGGAGCAAGACCTCGATCGAGGGCTTCCAGCCCTTCACGCTCATCAGCCCCGGGGTCCCGCAGTACCGCGAGCACAACGTGGACCTGATCGCGACCGTGGACCCTCCGCTCGACAAGGGTGGCGTCATCGTCGACCAGAAGGGTGACGTGCGCGCCTTCCTGGCCTCCTTCGTGGATGGCTCGGGCAAGAACCAGTCAGCAAAGTTCATCGGCCTCCCCACCGACACCTTCGCCCCGGCGGTCCAGGCGCTGTCCGCCGGGCAAGAGGGACCGGCCACGACGCTGGGGGTGGCCTGGAGGCCGATCCCCCTGTCGCAGGCACAGGACCGGGGCCTGTCCGCGGCGGAGGCGGCGACCATGTCCTCCGTGGGCAAGTCGCGGAGGATCCTCACCGCCACCTACGTGGCCCCCGACGCGCCGGCGGCGAAACTTCTCGCGCCGGGGGACCTGTTGCTGTCGGTGAACGGCAAGCCGACGAGCAGCTTCGGCGCCATCGACGCGGCGCTGTCGCGACCGCTGGAGCTGGCGGTATGGCGCGACGGCCGCCGGTTCACGTTCACCGTGGCGCCGCAAGTGGTGAGCACCACCGACATCGACCGGGCGCTGGTTTGGGGCGGCGCCATCCTCCACGTGCCGCACCGGGCGATGGTGCTGCAACAGGGAATCCCGCCCACCGGCGTGTACGTGTCGTGGCGCTGGTTCGGCACCCCGGCCGACAAGTACGACCTCGATCCTACCTGGCGGATCGAGGCCATCGACGACGTGCCGGTGCCAGACCTCGACGCCTTCAAGGCGGCGGTGGCCGGGCGCAAGGACCGCGACCCGGTGCGGCTGCGGGTGGTGGACCTCGATGAACGCGCCCGGGTGGTGACGATGCGCCTGGACCTCGACTACTGGCCGGCCTACGACCTGCGGCGCACCGCCGACGGCTGGACGCGGGTGGGGTGGTGACGCGGCGGAGCTCCGCCGCAACGAGACCGGCCTTGACCCCCCGCCCACGCGCCGACGACCGTCAACGCGCCGCCGGACGCCCGTCACCCCGGCACCGCTGAACCACGGCTTCTCGCTGGCCTGCTCCTTGCTCTCGGCGGCCGCGTGGTTCGCTGGCTCGCCGTGGGTGTCGTCGCCGGAGCGTGG
>CAYHRZ010000386.1:0-5592 GCA_964359125.1 uncultured Klebsiella sp.
TGGCGTAGGAAGGCGTCGTCGTAGGTTTCCGTGAAGAGGTAGTAGCCCATCAAGTCGTCGTTGACGGAGACGTAGGCGTAGGAGGTGCGCGCGGCCGGCACCCCGGCCTCGCGGAAGAGCGCGTAGCCCACGTACTCGCGGACGTAGGACGCGTCCCAGATCATGTTGATCAGGGTCAGCTTCTCCAGGTCCCGGTACTTGATATCCAGGTAGGAGTTGAGATCGACCTTCAGCGACGCCTTCCCGGTGAACGGCTGGCGCGTGGCCGAGCCGCGGATGCGAAGGTCCACCGGGCCGAACTCGGTGCCGTTGATGTTGATGTCGGCTTGCACCTCGGCGTAGCTGTTGGCGGTGAGGCTGTTGATCGCCGAGGTTTCCATGATCAGGTTGATGTCTTGGTCGCCGCTGAGGTCGAAGAGGGTGTCGCCGAGATCCAGGGTGGCGCTGGGCTCCGCGCCGTTACTGCCGCCGGGGGTACACTCGATGGTGGGGGCCCAGGTGCCGCCGTCGGGGAAGCGGGCCCAGGATGCGTCTTCGATGAAGTCGCCCGTGGCGATGCGGTCCACGGGGTAGCCGTCGACCTTCAGGACGATGGAGTCGCCGTCGCCGTCGAGCGAAAAAGGCGCGTGCACGCCCCCCGCCAACGAGCCGTCGGCGTACACGAGGAGGAATTGCCCCGGATCGAGCGAGGTACCCGCGGGGCCGATCCACGGCAGGTCGTTCTCGTCGATGAGCTGGATGCGGCCGTAGTCCACGCTCTCCGCGCTGTCGTTGTAGACCTCGATCCAGTCCGGGAAGTTGCCCGATACCAACAACGTGGACGCGTTCTTGGTCTGGACCTCGTTGATGACCAGGCGGGGAAGCTCAACGTCCTCCTCCTCATCGGGGGGCTCGGGCTCAGACCCGGAATCGACCTCGGTGTCCACGGCCGTGCCGGTGTCGACCGGCGTGTACGACGGCACGGGGGCCAGGACGGAGCTGGAGTGCGGCGCGAGCGCCACCGACTCCGAACAGGCCGCGAGTAGCAGGATCACCGCGAGATCGTAACACGACCGATACCCGGCCGGCGCGGGGCGCGGGCGGCGGCCGACGGGTGCGGGGGGCGATACACGGTCCACATGACCTTCCCGCCCTTCACCGACGAACACCAGCTCATCCGCCGAACCGTCCGCGACTTCGTGGAACGGGAGATCACCCCACACCGCAAGGAGTGGGACGACGCCGGCGAGTGGCCGGGCCGCGAGGTGCTCAAGAAGATGGCCGGGCTCGGGCTACTCGGCATCCGCTTCGACGAGAAGTGGGGCGGCCTCGGCATGGACTGGTGGGCGCACGCCGCCTTCGTGGAGGAGCTGGCGCACGCACGCAACGGCGGGGTGACGATGAGCATCCTCGTACACACCGACATCAGCACGCCGGTGATCCACGAGCTGGGCACCGACGCGCAGCGGGAGAACTTCCTCCGGCCTGCCATCGCGGGCGACTTGGTGGGCGCGCTGGGCATCACCGAGCCGGGCTGCGGCTCCGACGTGGCGTCGTTGTCGACGACCGCGCGGGTGGATGGCGGCGACTACGTGATCAACGGCGCAAAGACTTTCATCACCAATGGCGCCTTCGCCGACTTCATCGTGCTCGCCGTCCGCACGGGCGACAAGGGGCACGGTGGCATCTCGCTGGTGCTGTTTCCCACCGACACCAAGGGCTTCACCGTGGGCAAGAAGCTCGACAAGCTCGGCACGCGCTCGGTCGATAGCTCGCTGCTGCACTTCGACGAGTGTCGTATTCCTCGCCACTTGCTCATCGGCGAGGAAAACATGGGCTTCATCTACATCATGCAGAACTTCCAGGGCGAGCGGCTGGTGGCGGCGCTGATGTGTACCAGCGGCATGGAAGTGCAGCTCAACGACGCCATCGAGTACGGCAAGAGCCGCAAGGCCTTCGGCCGCCCCATCGTGGGCTACCAGGTGTGGCGCCACAAGTTCGCGGAGCACCTCACCGGCATCCGCGCCGCGAAGATGCTGAACTACCACGCAGTGGACCGCATCAACTGCAAGGATGACGCGCAGGTGGAGATCAGCATGGCCAAGCTCTTCGCGGGAGACCTCGCGCAGAAAGTGGCCTACGACTGCCTGCAGTTCCACGGGGGCTATGGCTTCACCGAGGAGTACGACATCGCCCGCGCCTACCGGGACGTGCGACTGATGCCGATCGGCGGCGGGACCAGCGAGGTGATGAAAGAGATCATCGGCAAGTGGACGGGGATGTTCCAGTAGCGAGGGCCGCGAGCGGCCGGGCGCACGGTCGTCGCGCAAGAGTTGGTTAGGCCCTCACGATGCTCCCCCTCCTCCTCCTCCCGGCCCTCGCCGCCGACTGGCCGGACCTGTCGAAGGCCCCCTCGGGATCGGGCACCCTGTCCAACGACGTGGCGCTGGTGATCGCCATCGAGGACTACTGGAAGCTACCCGACGTGCCCGGTGCCCGGGCCAACGGCGAGGCGTGGACGGCCTACTTCCGCAGCCGGGGCATCGGGATGGTGAAGACGGTCTACGACGAAGAGGCCACCCGTGAAGAGATGCTGTCCGCCGCCGAGGTGGTGCGCGGGCGGCGTCGTGAGGGGGGTAACGCCTGGGTGGTCTACGTCGGACACGGGTCACCGGGCGACGGCACGGGCGCCCTGGTCGGTGCCGACGCCAGCAACACCGCGTCGAGCCTAGAGAACCGGGCGCTGCCGCAGTCCGCGCTGGTCGACGCCCTCGGCGCGAAGGACGGCCTGCCGGTGGTGGCGGTGATCGACGCCTGCTTCTCGGGTACGAGCGCCGCGGGACGGCTCACCGGTGAGGCCTTGCAGCCGGTGCGCCCGGTCACGGTGAAAGCGCAGACGGCCACGGTGCTGGTGGCGGCGCGGGGCGACCAGTACGCGGGGCCGCTCCCCGGACTCGGCCGTCCCGCCTTCTCCTGGCTGCTCCTCGGCGCCATGCGCGGCTGGGGCGACGGCAACGGCGACGGTACCGTGTCGGCCCAGGAGGCACTGGACTGGACGAGCGACCGCATCGCGGAGCACGTCACCACCCGGCGACAGGAGCCCAGCGGCGCCGGCGAGCTGTCGCGACACCTCGCACGCGGGGCCGAGCCCGCCCCGGACCTGGCGGCGCTCGTGGGCGACGCCCGCTCGGCCTCCGCGCCGGTCCCGGCACCGGTGGCCAACACGCCCGCACCCGCACCCGCCGCCCCGGCCTCCCCTGTCACCGCGACCACCCGGCCGACCGCGAGCACCACGACGGCAGCGGCGGCGAAGGGCGACGGTTCCGCCGGACCCGTCAGCGCCGTCGACACCTGGCTGAAGTCGTCGGCGGCAGGCTTCGGCAGTGCCGTCGAGGGGTTCACCTCGTCGGTGGCCGGCGACGACGCGCCCGCAGACGACGCGCCCGCCGAGGATGACCTCGTCGACACCGGCGTCCCCGCTCGCGCCGGGGGTTCCACCTTCTCCGACCGCTACGTCGGCATGTCGGCGCCCTCGCTCACGCCGGGTGCCGGGCAGGCCATGGCCTGCTTCGCCCGCCCCACCATGGTCGGCTACGCGCTCCCGCTGAGCGTGTGGGACTGCAACCGCGAGGTGTTGTCGCTGGGCGTGGGCGAGTACAACTGCGTGCCGCTCACCCCGGGACAACACCAGCTCGGAGCCACCGCCCCGCTCACGCCCAACGGCCCGGCCGCCACCGCCTCGGTGAACGCCGGCGAGGTGCGCTACTACTTCGTCGGCTTCAGCGCCGTGGCCACGCAGGTGGTCGAGGTGAGCCAGGCCGACTTCAGCCAGGTGGCCCAGTAGGGGCCGTCGAATGCGGGCCGGTCCCCGGCCGTAGAATGAGCGTACTCCAGAGGAACCCGATGTCCCGCTCTCTCGCCCTCGCCGCTGCCCTCCTGGCCCTCCCCGGCTGCGTGATCTACAGCTCCGGCGGCGGTGGTGGCGGCAACGTCGACTACGCCCCGGTAGTGGAGTGGGCCGACGCCTCGTGCTACTACGACCGCGCCTACGACGACAACGTGTGGTGGTTCGAGGCCGACGTGTACGACGACAACGGCCGCGGCGACATCGTGGCGGTGTACGCCGACGTGTACGACGGCTGGACCGGCGAGTGGGTAGATGCCTTCGAGCTGTTCCACGACGGCGGTGACACCTGGTTCAGCGCCTGGCAGGAGCGATCGACCTACCTGGACTGCGGCTACTACGACTACATCGTCGACTTCGTGGCGGAAGACGGCCACGGCGAGGGCGAGATCTACACGCTCGACATCTACTGAGAAGCACCGCCAGTTGCAGACGAGCGGCCCCGGCGTGACTAGGTTGCGGCCATGAAGTCCGTGACCCTCTACAGCACCGACTGGTGCCCCTACTGCAAGAACGCCAAGGCCTTCCTCGCCAGCAAGGGCGTGCCCTTCGAGGAGATCGACCTCACCGACGACGACGACGGGCGCGAGACGTTGGTGCAGAAGACCGGTCGCCGCACCGTGCCGCAGATGTTCGTCGGCGACGTACACATCGGCGGCTACGACGACCTCCGCGCCCTCGACGCCCGGGGACAGTTCATGCCGCTGGTGCAGGGCTAAGCTGGGCGGTGGTTGGTCCCGGTCAGCGATCAGCCGTCGGCCGTCGGCCGTCAGCGGCTCCGTGACCAGTACTCGCGATAGTCCCCGGCGATGCCGCTCCCCTGGTCCCTAGCCGCCGGTGCCGCCGCCTTCTACCTGGCGCTGGTGGGCGCCGGGAGGAAGCACCCGGTCAAGGTACTACCCGCTTTGTGCTTGGCGATTTCCGCGTGGCCGGTCTCGCCGCTGGCCTCGGCGGGGCTCGTTTTCTGCGCCCTGGGCGATGGTCTCTTGCTCGACAAGGAACGGCGTTTCCTGCACGGTCTCGCTGCGTTCCTCGCGGGACACCTGTTCCTCGTCGGGGCGCTGGTCCGGAGCCCACCGTCCCTCGCTGTCCCGGCCCTCGCCGGGCTCGCGGCGGTGCTGCTCCTGGTGATCGGACTGGTTCTCCGCGTGCTCTGGTCGCGCCTCCACGGGGTGTTGCGCGCGGCGGTGCCGGTGTACGCGCTGGTGCTCGCGGCGATGGTGATGGCTGCGGCCACCCACTCGGCCATGGCGCTCACCGGCGCGGTGATCTTCGTGGTGAGCGACGCGGTGCTGGCGCTCAACCACTTCGCCCGGCGCCTTCCCGCCGCCGAGATGGTGGTCATGACCACCTACTACACCGCGATCCTCGCGATCACGGCGGCCCTGCTGGCGTAGTCGAAGTCGACACGGAGACGACAAGTGGGCACGGGGACAACGCCCCGGGGCGCCGCCCCCGCCGCGCCCTGCCGTCCTCGCCTCCCCAGCCGCGGTTCCCGGTTCGACCGTCGTCGGCGGGGCTCGCCGCACCCCGCGCGTGGCTCAGCGCCCGGCGGAGGGCTCCAGGACGCGCCTGGGCCCAACCCCGGAACCAAGTCGCAGGGTGACGCCTCACCCCCCCGCGTTCGTTCCGCCCAGGAGGCCCAACCCCGGAACTGTCAAGGCCCGCCCAAAGTGATCCACCTCTGGCTCGGGCAAAGTGATCCACCT
>CAYHRZ010000387.1:0-5586 GCA_964359125.1 uncultured Klebsiella sp.
CGAGAACTCCATGACCCGCACCGCGCTGCTCGCGAGGCACGAGGCCGCGCGC
This sequence comes from uncultured Klebsiella sp., assembly GCA_964359125.1. GTDB lineage: Bacteria > Myxococcota_A > UBA796 > UBA796 > SXON01 > SXON01. The sequence continues at coordinate 53 of CAYHRZ010000387.1, forward strand.
GCCCCCCCGTCGAGCAGGGCCACGGCGCCGAAGACGGCACCCGGCTGCAGCACCCCCAGACGCGTCCGGCTGCCGCCGGTCTGTCGGCGCACCACGTCGACCTCGCCGCCGAGCAGGATGTAGGCCGCACGGGGCTTCTCGCCCTGTTCGATGATGACGCTTCCCGGCACGAAACTGAGCACGCGGCCGATGCCCGCGAGCACCTCGAGGTCGTGGTCGGGGAACTCGGCGAGGCTAGGTACCTCCCGCAAATCTGAAAAACTCATCGGACCATCCTCCGCGCGGTGTCGGCCAGGGCCCGGCGCGCGTCGTCGGGCGGGGCCGTGAGCATCCGGTCCAGCTTGAGCTCGAGGGCCCGCAACCGGGCACAAACCTGCCCGGCGACCGTGCGCAGGATGCCCGAAGCCGCGGGGTGTCCCGCGGCCAGCAGGTCGCCGAAGGCGTGGGCGTCGATCACCAGCACCACCGTTTCTTCGACCGCCGTCGCGGTCGCCGCGCGCGGCGCGGGGTCGATGAGCGCCATCTCGCCCACGATCGAGCCGGGCGCTTCCACCGCGATCACGAGGTCGGGGCCGTCGGCCACCGACACGCTGATCTGCACCGACCCGGAAACCACGACCATCACGCTGTCGGCGAACTCGCCCTCGCTGAAGATCTTCATCCCGGGCTTGTAGCGGAGCCCCGTGCACCGGGTGGCCAAGGCCACGGCCTCGTCGGGGCCCAGCGCGCTGAAGATGGGCAGCCGTCGCAGCAGCCGCGCGAGCTCGTGCAGGGGCATCTAGTACCTCGAGTGGGTCGCGTCGCGGATAGCGACGACGGTGGTGCCGAGGAGCAGCGCGTCGTCGACGCGCGCCTCGCGGGCGTCGGCCACGCGGGCGGCGGGGCCGGACGGGGGCAACAGGACGGTGGGACAGGACTGGTGCAGGGGCACCACCGTGACCCGGTTCATGTCGATTTCGACGGCGGCCTGGCGTCGACCGGTCAAGGACTTATCAAGGGTGAAACCCTTTTCCCTTGCTCGGGCGGCCCGCGGACCGGGGCACCACCTGATGTTGTCCTGGTTGTTGCGATCCGGGAGCAAGAGGCCCGGGTGCTGGGGCTCTCGCCCGAGTTCGACTTTTTGCCCAGACGCCACGCCGAGGCGGATCTGCGTGTCGCCCACCAGGGCGCCGAGGTAGCCCTCGGCGTTGAGTTCCACGAACCGGAACGTCCCCGCGGGTGTGTTCAGCGTGCTGCCCGCCCTCAGCGCCGCCGTGGCGTTGATCGACATGGACTGCCCGTTCATGGCCACACCGGGGCCGAGCACGGTAACCGTGGCGCCGGTCGCGCCGACGTCGACTCGCACGAGTGAGCGGTCGCTGCGGTTCACCCAGCGGCCGTCGGTCATCAGGTCGTAGCTGTAGCCTGCGACGACGTCGGCGTAGGGCACGGCGGGGAGGCCGAGGCCGGCCAGCACGAGGTTGACGACGTTGACCGCGCCGCCATCGAGGATGATCGTCTCGCTGCCCGCCGCGCGGGGGGCCGGTGCGGCCAGCTTGGCGATCTTCGCGTCCAGAGCCGACTCGGTGGCCACCACGAGGCCGCGACCGTGGCGGGCCCACTCGAGGCGCTCGGCCGGGCCCATGCTGTAGGTGACCAGCCAGAGGTGGGACGGGTCGGCGATGGGCAGGCTGTCCACCGCCTGGGCGAGGGCCGCCGTCCCCACACGGTGGCCCACCAGCAAGACGTGGCCCGAGGGGGGGACCGCGGGGACCGGGTCGCCCTGCTTCCACAGCACGACCCGCCCCATCCGGAGGCCGACGACCAAGGCTTCCGGAAGGGCGCAGGCGTTGTTCGCCACCCCGCGGAACACCTCCACCTCGCCGGGGATGCCCTTGAGCGCGTGCCGACCGGTGGACTCCCAGGGGATCTCGGCTTGGTTCATGCAGTGCCAGGTGCCCGCGGAGAGCCACACTTCGCCGGCCGGCGTGATCGAGTTGATCCGTGACGCCAAGTTGACGGTGTCGCCGAAGGCGTCGTTGCTCGACTCCTCGACGTCGCCGGTGGCGCAACTCGCGCGGAAAGAGATCGCGCCCCCTTCGGCACCGTGCGCCTCGACGAGGTCCAAGCAGGCCCGCACCGCCTCGGTGGCGCTGTCGAACAGGGCCATGAAGCTGTCGCCCAGGCCCTTGACGATCCGGCCGCCCCGCCGCGTGAGCACCGGCTCAACCATCTCTTGGTGCTGGGCGAGAAGGTGGCGCAGCGCCTCGCGGTCGCTGTTGACCACGTTGCGCGTGTAGTTGGCCATGTCCGTGAACACGACCGTCTGGGTGCGGGTCCGCGTCTCCACCAGAGTCCTCTGTCTCGGTGTATCCAGGAACCGCGACGCCCGGAGACAGACAGACTGGCACGGCCGCCCCGCCGCAGCGTGCCAGAATGACAATGTGGCGCGCGGGGCACCGGCGAACTCGGTGGGCTGCCTGCTTCCGCGCTGGCCCCGATCTTGCTACATGGGCGACCGCATGGCTCGCCTCCCGCAACTGACCCGCTCCCGCGCCGCCGCGGCCCTCGGCGTCTCCCTGGGCGTCGGCGTGGGCGGGGGGGTGCTCGGCAGCGTCGTACTCGCGCAGTTCCTGGCGCTCCCCGAGGGGGCGGAACTCCCGACCCTCGAAGACGCCGCGCCGCCTCCCGCGACCGGTGCCTCGGGCGAGGGGCAGGTCGCCAGCGCCGACGACCCCGCCGACGACCCCGAAGCCTCGCGGCCGGTCGGCGGCGACAAGAAGAGCTTCACCGACATCATCGTCCGCCGCAACATCTTCGACGCCGCCGCCACCTTCGCGGCCGCCGAGCAAACCGCCGCCACCCAGGACTGCAAGGAGTCCAAGGTCACGCTCCTCGCCACCGTCGTGGCCGAGGTGCCCGACTACTCGAGCGCGTTGATCTCCTCCGGCAGCAAGTCTTCGCGGGCGCTGGGCTACAAGGTGGGCGACCAGGTGGGCGGAGAGGGGCGCATCCTCAGCATCGACCAGAAGAAGGTGTGCCTCGACGGCGGCGGCTGCCTGTGCATGGGCAGCGACGTCAAGCGTAGCTCGGTCGCCGTCGGCGGCGAGGAGTCGGGTGGGGTCACCAAGCTGTCCGACACCCAGTTCGTGGTGGATCGCGACTTCGTCGAGAAACAACTCGGGAACGTCGAGACGCTGGCCACGCAGATTCGTGCCGTGCCCAAGACCGAGAACGGCGAGGTGGTCGGCTTCCGGCTCTCCTCCGTCCGCAAGGGGAGCACGTTCGACAAGTTGGGCATCAAGAACGGCGACGTCGTTCACAGTGTCAACGGGAAGGGACTCACCAGCGCCGACGGCGCGCTGGGCGCCTACCAGTCCCTGTCCGGCGAGAGCAATTTCACTTTCGAGATCACGCGTCGTAACCAGAAGATGACGCTCGCGTACGAGGTTCGCTGATGATGCCGCGTTGGTTCCCTGTTTTGTTCGCCCGGACGGGCATGTTGCTCGCGCTCGCCCTCGGGGCGTCGCCGTGGTTGGGTGCGCCCACCGCGATGGCACAAGACGAGGAGGGCGAGGAGCCTCTCCCCGAGGAGGAGGAGGGCGACCAGCCCCAGGTGCCCGGCCCCGGCCGGATGGGCGTGGGCGGCGGCACCAAGCCTTTCCCCGGCGGGCGCCTCGGCGGCCGGGGGGGAGCGGCGGGCGACGAGGTTGAAGGGGGAGAGGGCGGCGGCCCGGGTGGTCCGGGCGGCAAGGGCAGCCGCGAGGGTGGCGGACAGGGTGGTCCCGGCGGCATGGGCAACCGCGAGGGTGGCGGCCCCGGCGGGCAGGGTGGTCCTGGCGGGCTGGGCGGCCCCGGTGGACAGGGTGGCCTCGGCGGCCCGGGTGGCCGAGGCGGCCAGGTCGGTGGCGGCGAGGGCATGGAGGGCGAGGGTGCACCTCCGCCCGGCGGCGGTGGACTGAGCGAGCGCGGTGGGCCCGAGGGCGCCCCCCCGGCGAGCACCACGGCCTCGGCCGTGGCGCAGCGGGCCCCCTGCGTGGAGACCAAGGCCAAGATCACCATGGACTACGTCGACGCGCCGGTGAGCGACGTGGTCAAGTACATGGCGGAGATCACCTGCCGCAACTTCATCATCAAGGACGATCTCAGCGGCAAGATCACGATCATCAGCCACCAGCAGGTGAGCGTGGCCGAGGCCTACGAGGCGTTCTTGTCTGCCCTCGAGGTGGCCGGCTACACCACCGTGGCGGTGGGCAAGTCCACCAAGGTGGTGGCCACGGGCGAGGCGGCCAACGCGCCGCTTCGGGTGTACCAGACTGACGACGAGCTGCCCCAGACCGACAACTTCGTCACCCAGATCATCCAACTGGAGAACGTCCCGGTCTCCGAGATGGCCTCGGTCGTCAAGGAGCTCGCCGGGTCGAAGGTGCGGGTGGTGGCCTACGCGCCGACCAACACCCTCATCGTGACCGACTCGGCCTACAACATCCGGCGGGTCTACAAGATTATCTCCCAGCTCGACGTCGCGGCGCCTCGGCAGAAGATCGAGGTGATGGTCCTCAAGTACGCCACCGCCGCCGACATCGAGAAGATCCTCGAGGAGGTCTACGCCGTGGCGGCGAGCAGCAGCACCTCCAGCAGCACGTCGTCAACCAATACGAACTCGCGCAGTCGCAGCCGTCGTGGCCAGCAGGAAACGGCGGCCGCGGCGGGCGGGTCGGCCACCAGCGTGGGCGCCGAGGGCGCCTATATCGGCAAGATCATCAGCGACGAGCGCACCAACGCGCTGATCGTCCAGGCCAACGAAGAGGCCATGGCCGACCTCAAGTCACTGGTGGCGCGCCTCGACGTCGACGTCGACCCCTCCAGCCGCTCCCAGATCCACGTGGTCTACCTGGAGAACGCCCAGGCCGAAGACGTGGCGAGTGTGCTCCAGAACCTGTCGCAGTCTTCGAGCAGCACCAGCACGAGCTCCTCGCGCTCCTCGTCGAGCGGCAGCCGTTCCAGCACCAGCGGCCGGTCCAGCAGCGGCAGCAGCCGCTCGTCGTCGTCGGGCAGCCGCTCGTCGAGCGGCGGCTCGTCGAGCAGCAGCGGCTTCGGCGGCGGCAGCAGCAGTGGTAGCCGCGGTGGCATGCCGGGTGGCCAGCAAGGCGGCCCCCCCGGCGGCGGCATGGGCGGCGGACCTGGGGGCGCATTCGGTGGTGGCGTCGGCGGCAGCACGGGCGTGACGGCCGCGTTTGACAGCGGCATGCGGATCACCGCCGACGACAACACCAACTCGCTGGTCATCATCGCCAGCCAAGAGGATTTCCGCATCGTGGACTCCGTGCTTCGGCAGCTCGACGTCGAACGGAAGCAGGTTTTCGTCGATTGCGTCGTGCTCGAATTGTCGAGTGACGACTCGCTCGACCTTGGGCTCGCGGCCCACATTCCCACGAGTCCTTCCTCCGACAGCATCGGGTTTCTCGGCGGCCAGCTCAACGCCCAATCCCTTGGGCTGACGCAGGACCTGTTGTCGGGCCTTGCGGTGGGTGTATTCGGCCCCTCGGTCGACG
>CAYHRZ010000388.1:0-5570 GCA_964359125.1 uncultured Klebsiella sp.
TCCCACTTCCCGGCGATGCGGATCAGCTCGGGCGCGTAGCCCTCGCGCCGAAACCCGCACTTCTCCGCCACCCGCAGGCTCCGCAGGTTGCCGGGCATGATGCCGCAGGCCACCCGGTGCAGTTCGACCCCCCGGGGCTCGGGGGCGAAGGCCACGTCGAGCATCGCCATCACCGCCGTGGTGGCCACGCCCTGCCCGGCGAACTCCACGTTCACCGACCAGCCGGCGTTGGCGCTGTGCGACACGCCGCGGACGACGTCGTTGAGGTTCACCCAGGCCGCGATGCGCCCGTCGGGGGCCACCGCCACGCCGCGCCAGGCGCTGCCCTGCTGGTGGCGCGCCAGCCCGTTCCAGAACAACTCGTCGGGGCTGCCCCAGTCGCCCCGGGCGGGCACCCAGGGCGCGTGCATGGCCTCGCTGGCCAGGAGCGCGCGGGTCCACTCGTCGCGGTCCGACTCCAGCGTGGCGCGGATCGTCAACGGGAGGCGACTCACCTAGGCCCCGTGCGCCGCGTCGTCGGGCACTGTCACCCACTGGGCGAGCAGGAACAACAGCGCCATCGCGAGGTAGCCGAGGGCGTGGGGCCAGGCCGGTTGCAGGGCCATGGCCGCGTCGCCGAAGGTGAACTGGTAGGCGTGCGCGAGCCCCGTGGCCGACAACAGCGCCCCCAGCCCCGCCCACAGCGCTGCCGCTCGGAACTGTCGCTCGATCACGTGGACGGTCATCGCCGCGAGCACCATGGCGGTGAAGATGAAACCCTGCTCCAGCGCGAAGGCGCCGTGGATCCAGGTGTCGCTGGCGGCGAACTTCCCGACGAGATCCTCGGTGAAGGGTTGCTCCGTGCCGTAGCCCGCGGCCCGGAGCCCGTTCTTCGCCATCAGCGCGCCCCAGGCGCCCACGCCCGGGAGCAGGCCCAGCACCACGGCGGGCGCGTGCCGGGCCGGCGTCGCGGTGAAGGCCTGCGCGGTGATGACGATGCCGATCCACAGGACGATCGCCATGCCCGCCTCGATGGGCACCGCCCAGGCGATGTGCGCCAGCGTGCCGCTGAGACACACGACGGTGACGAAGACGCCGTTGAGCGCGGAGTAGCCGGCCCGCGCGCCCATGGCCTTCCAGCCGGGGTGGCCGATGTAGATGGTGGTGGGGAAAACCGAACCAAACAACGCCGCGACGAGGCTCCCGGCGCCGTTGACGGCCAGGGAGGGGGCGGTGGGAAAGCGGTCGCCCGCCGCCTCGGCCGACTCGATGTTCTGCAAGCTCCCGACGAGGTTGAAGAGCCCCATGGGGACGATCACCGCGAGGTAGGGCAGCACGAAGGGGAGCGACTCCACCAACTCGCCGAGGACCGGGACCGGCAGGTGCAACGAGGGCGGAGGCGGCGCCGCGCCCACCGGCGCGATGCCCGTGCCCCAGCCGAGGGCCGCGCCGAGCAACACCGCCACCAGCCCGCCGGGCAGGCCGCCCCGGAACTTCACGCGGCCAAAGTAGGTCAGCAGCACCACGCCCAGGGTGGCGAGCCCCACCTCGGGACGAGCGAAGGTCCGGAACAGGAAGCCGAGGGCGATGAAGGAGAGCGCGATGCCTGCCAGCGTGGAGAGCAGGGCCGCCCGGGGGGTGGCCTTGCGCACCCGCTCCGCGACCAGCGCCCCGCCGGCCTCGATGAGCCCCGATCCGAGGGTGGCCGCCAGCCCCGCGAGCCACGCCACCCGCGCCGGGTCGGGCAGGCCCGCAGCTTCGGCGCCGAGCTTCGCGGGCAACATCACGAGGAAGACGTGCCCGAAGAGCGACACGGTGTTGATGCCGTAGGGCAGCGCGCACACGTCGGTGCGGCCCTCGCGACCCGCGATTCGCTTGGCCTGCCAGGCGTAGTACAGGTTGCCCACCAGGAGCGACACGGCGGCGCCGGGGAGCACGCGGCCGTACACCAGCTCGGGGGGAAAACCCAGCACGAAGCGGCACAGCGTGTCGATCAGGAGCAGCTGGACGAGGTTGTCGAGCGCGAGGCCGAAGAAGCCGTCGAGGTCGCCTTTCACGAACCAGCGCATCGTTTACCCGGGGGCCGGGGCGAGTTTAGCGCGGCGGGGGTTCGCCGGGATGTGGCCCACGGCGCCGGTCCAGCGCGGTGGCGCGACTCGCCGCGACCGCCGGGGACGACGGCCGACCGCGGTGCGCGGGGCGGTCCTCGTCAACCAACTCGGGTAGCCCTCGGCACCTGGTCGACGTGGTGGACCCGGACGCGGGCGGGGCGTCGCCGTGCACCGCCCCGTGGAGAGCCACCGGCCTACGGCGACTGGGTCGCAGTTCACCGCCAGCACGCGGTCGCGCCCACCCCGGCTCGCGCTCGACGGTCACGACGCGCCTGGGCGACCATGATGGCGCGGTTGCTCAGGTTACGCCTCTTGACGCCCCCGATCGCCCCATGCTCGTCCTCTTCTTTGTGCTCGCGCTCGCCCAAGAGTCCGCGCAGACCTCCGTGCAGGCGCCCGAGCCGGACTCCGCCAGCGACACCCTGGCCGCGCTGACGCCGCTCTTCTCGACCACGGTGCTGCTCGCCGTGGCGGTGGACTACGTCGAGCTGGAATGCGGCCACGTGGGTGACTCTGTCCCCATCGTGCGGGATGCGCTGTCGAGCGCGGGCTACACCTCCGGCGTCGGCTCGTCAGACACGCTCTACTCGTCGAACCTCGCGGCGGCCGTCAAGCGTTTCCAGCGCGACGAGGGGATCGACCGCACCGGCGTCGTCGACCAGCAGACCCTGGTGCAACTTGCGCTGGCCGGCGTCGACCCGGACTCGGGCCTGGGCACGGGTCGCGAGGAGGGCGAGCCGCTGGAGGCGTACATCATGCGCCTGCTCGCCGAGATGGTGGAGCGCAAGGAGGAGGAGCTCCCCTCGCGCCTCGACGACGAGCCCTGCTCCGAGGGGAAGTCGGCGCGGGAGTAGCGGCCCGGGGGGCGCTACGCCGCCAACGCCGCCTCCACCGGGTGCGCCTCGCCGCTCACCTGGGCCAGGGCCTCGCCGCTCATCACCCGGCGTAGCTCCGCGTCGATGGTGTCGCGACCGAAGAGGCGCACGAGCTCCGGGAGTCCACGCAGGTAGCTGCTCATCACCAGCGGGGTGAGGTGCTTCGCGAGCCACAGTGCCGGTCGCGACAGGCGCGCGTGGAGGAAGTGCACGTGGCCGAGTTCGTCGAGCAGGATCTCGCCGTACACCCGCTCGATCACCGCCAGCGCCGCCGGCTCGTCTGCGAACAGCGTGCGCGCCTTGCCCAGCAGCAGCCGGAAGCCCGCGATGCCGCACATCTCCGACATGAACGTCATGAAGTCCTTGGCCGGGGTGGGGAGGCTGGTGAGCAGGTCCACCACCGCGCGCAACCAGGACTGCGGGCGGAACACCTGCATGGTGAGCCCCGCCGCCGACACCGCCTCGCACAACATCCGCGTGTGGTAGGCCTCCTCCACCAGGATGGTGTCGTAGGCGCGGTCCGTCGCCGTGTGCGAGGGCCGCGCCACGTAGGCGTCGATCACCCGCTGCACGCCGTAGGCCTCGGCGAGGTTGATGTTGGCCGTGCAGATGGCCCACAGGGTGCGCGGGTCCTGCTCGTCGCCGAGTTTCCCCGGGCCCTGGTGCGCCGCGAACCGGGCCTGGTCGCCGCGGGTGCTCAACGCCTGTCGCTGGGCGCGTACCGAGTCGAAGAAGGCGTCGCGGGTGGGCGAGCGCAGGTTCGCGAGGTCCACGTCGCCGTTACGCTGCTGCAAGTGCAGGTCGTAGGCTGACAGTAGCTGAGCCCGCTGGGCGGGGGAGAGAGGCGCGAAGGGATCGAGGGACACGGGGACTCCGGGCGAGCCCCCGATGTAGATGGTTCATTGACATATGTCAATGACATTTGTCAGCAGATTCAGCGGGGGCGCCACCGCCACCACGCCAGCCACACCGTGACCGGCAACAGCACCGGCACCAGCGGGACTGTCGCCTCGCTACCCACCCAGCCGAGCTCCCAGTCCCAGGTTGAAAGCGGGAAGAGGAGCAGGTACCCCTGCCCGAAGTGGAACTGGAAGACGTCGACCAGGAGGTGCAAAAGGCCCCCGAGGAGGAGGTTCACGAAGGCCGAGCGGCGCGCGTCGTCGCGGAACAACAGTGCGACCAGGTACGACGTCAGCGCCACCCCCGCCGGCACGTGCAGTGGCCCCCACACGTAGCAGAGCCACTCGGGGATCCACGGCGCGTCGTACCGCAGGCGCGTGAACACCATCGCGGGCACCCGCGACAGGTCCGGCAGGCAGGTGCCGAGCACGAAGGTGGCCACGCCCGCGGGGTGACGCTGTCCCAGCCGCGCGAGGACCGCGATGCAGCCGTGGGTGACGAGGGCAGCCAAGGGGCCGCTCCTCCAGCCTGCGGTGTCGCCAGCGGAAACAGAGCGGGATCCCGACGAACGCGCCGAGCAAGCCCACCACCCCGATGGCCTCCTTGTAGGGCCGCAGGTGGTGGACCTCGATCACCGACTGCTCCACGACCATCTTGGAAGCCCGGAAGTTCCCGATCACGCTCACCGTGTTCCCCACCGCGAGCCCGGAGCTGTCGCCCTCCACGGGCACGTCTTTCACCACCTTGGAGATGCGGTAGTGCCTGGGGTCGTCGACCCCCGTCACCACCCACAGCGGGAAAACAAGCTCCTGCCCGTCCCACCGTGCCGGGTCGCTCGAACACTGTCGCCAGCCGATCTCCAGCCCCATCGCGAGGTGGGCGTAGTAGCCGCCGAGCGCGACCAGCGCGGCGACCGCCAGCGCCGCCTGCACCCCGCGCTTCACGGCTGGGAAAACACGGAGACGCGGGGGCCGCTGCCGGGTGCGACCAGCCGTCCCACCACCGTCCCACACAGCGCGCCGTGTCGCGACAGGGAGTCTTGGAGGGCCGTGAGCTTGTCGTTCGACACCGCCAGCAAGAGTCCGCCCGAGGTCTGCGGGTCGGCGACCAGCTTGCGGTCCAGGTCGGTGACACCCTCGCCCCAGTGGGCCTGGTAGTGCCCGAGGTTGCGCCCGGTGGCCCCGGGGACGATCCCCGCCGCGATGCTCTCCCGCGCCCCGGGGATCACCGGCAGCGCCGACACCCAGAGCTCCGCCGACAGGCCGCTACCCGTCGCCACCTCGTGGGCGTGGCCGAGCAGGCTGAAGCCGGTCACGTCGGTGGCGCAGGCGAGCCCCACCTCCACCGCCGCCTCGCTGGGCGCGCGGTTGAGAAACGTCGTGACCCGGACAAGCTCGGCGTACGCGGCGTCGCTGATGGCGCCCTTCTTCACGGCGCTCGCCAGCGTGCCGCTGCCCAGCGGCTTCGTCAGCACCAGCCAGTCGCCTTCACGGCCCCGGTCGTTGCGCAAGAGGCGGTCCGGGTGGACCACGCCGGTGACCGAGAGCCCGAACTTCATCTCCTCGTCGTCGATGCTGTGGCCGCCGGCGATGGGGATGCCGGCCTCCGCGCACACCGCCGCGCCGCCGGCGATCACCTCGGCCATCACCTCGGGGGCGATCTTCTTCAGCGGCAGCCCCACGATCGAGAGCGCCAGGATGGGCTT
>CAYHRZ010000389.1:0-5562 GCA_964359125.1 uncultured Klebsiella sp.
CGTTCCCGAGATCATGATTCCGCTGGTCGGATTCGCGGGCGAGTTCAAGCACCAGGAGAAGATCGTGCGCGCGACGGCCGAGGCGGTCATGAAGGAGAGGAAGGTCAAGCTCGAGTACCTGGTCGGGACCATGATCGAGCTCCCGCGGGCGGCCCTGCAGGCCGGGGAGATCGCCAGGGACGCCGAGTTCTTCTCGTTCGGGACCAACGACCTGACGCAGACGACACTCGGATTCTCGCGCGACGACGCGGGGAAGATCATCTCGAACTACCTCGACATCGCGGTCTTCGAGAAGGACCCGTTCGTCACGATCGACCAGGACGGCGTCGGCGACCTCGTGAAGATCGGCATCGAGCGGGGACGCAAGACCCGTCCGAAGATCAAGATCGGGATCTGCGGCGAGCACGGCGGCGATCCGAACTCCGTGAAGTTCTGCGCGCGGGTGGGGATGAACTACGTCTCCTGCTCGCCCTTCCGGGTGCCGGTGGCGCGTCTCGCGGCGGCGCAGGCCGCGCTGGGGGCGTCGGCCTACACGAGCAAGTAACCTCGGCCCGGTAGAGGGGCGATGACGGCGGCGGGGGGGCCTTGGGCTTCCCCCGCCGTGCGCGTTTCCAGGGGCCGGTCGTGAACCTCCTCGTTCCGGTCGCCGTGCTCTGGTGGGGGATCTGCCTCGGGCAGTCCGCGGAGGCCGTGTCGTGGTGGCGGCACGCGCTCGACCTGTGGGGTGCCGTGGACTGGTGGGGCCTGCTGACCCCTGGGCTCGCGATCGCCGCGGGCCGGCACGCGGTCCTGCTCGCGCTCGCCGCCGCCGGCGCCCTCGCGTTCGCCGGACTGGGTAGTCAGCCGGTGGCGCTCCTCCGGCCCAGGGGTCTCACGGCGCGGGAGCGGCACGCGCTCGGGGTGCTCGCCGGGTTCGCGGTGCCCGGGCTGGCGTGGTTCGGACTCAGCCTCTGCGGGCTCGCGTTCGGCGCCCTGCTGGCCGGCGGCGATGCGGCCGCGCTGGCGCGGCGCGGGGCCCGCGCGCTGGCCCCGAGCGTCGGGGGCCGGCCTGCCGCGCCCATTGGGGGGGGCTGGTGGCTGTTCCCGGCGGCGGGGGGTTCGCGGGGTGGGGTCGAGGCGGTCACCAACTCGGTGGGACGAGCCCTGGATCGCCTGTCGACCTCCATCGAGTGCAACGTCGAGATGGCGCTGAGGGAGCGCCCGGGCGAGCACGTGGCCCAGGCGCTGCGACAGGCCCTGTCGACCGTGAGCGAGTTGCGGGCGCTCCGCCGGCAGGTGGCGGGCATCGGCCCGGTCAGCGCCCCGGCGGCCCTGCAGACGCTGGACTTGGCCGCGCTGGTGCGCGAGGCGGTGATGGCCCTGTCGGGACCCCCGCCGGTGCGTTTTTCGGGTGAGGAACACGGTTGCGTCGTCCGCGCCGGGCGGGAGCCGCTCTTCGTGGCGATGGCGGGCATCACCGCCGCCCTCTGCCGGTCGTTACCCGACGACGGCCAGGTGATCGTCGACAGCGCCCGCGACGACCGGACCGTTCGCCTCCGTTTCCAGCCGAGCCCGCCGGGTCCCGGGGCCGCGGCGGGGGCGGAGGTCGACGCCTTCCGGCGCGTGGTGGAGGCGGCCGGTGGCCGGGTGGTGGCCACGACCGGGGGTGGTGTGGCCGCGGAGCTACCCGCCTACGAGGGGAGCCGCCCGCAGGGGGCGGGGCTCCGAGGAACGGTGCTGCTCGCCGACGACGACCCGGCGACCCTCTCGATGATGGGGGCGGTGCTGCGCCGACGGGGCTTCGCGGTCATCGAGGCCGCCAACGGCGTGGCGGCGAGTGCCTACCTCCGGACGCATTCGGCCAGCCTGGTCGCGGTGATCAGCGACGCGGTGTTGCCGGGACGATCGGGCGTGGAGCTGCTCGGCGAGGTGAGGTCGTTGCTTCCCCAGCTGCCCACGCTGCTGGTGACCGCGCACGACGAGAAGGTGGTGGGCGGCGGCCCGTTCCCGGTGCTCCGGAAGCCCTTCGGCGCTCAGGCCTTCGGCGAGAGCGTGGAGCGCGTCGTGGGGCAAGGCAGCTAGCCGTAGAGCCCCAGGGACCACCCAAACAGCACCGTGTCGAGCAGCAGGCCGCCCGCGGCACACGCCAGGGCCTGGCGGCCAGCGGGCGCGTCGCGAAAAGTGAAGGCCACCGCCAGGGGCAACAGGGGCGTGAGCAAGGCCGTACCGGCGGCGAGCCCCATCCACCCCGCCGGCGAGCGGGGGGGGTCCGGCCCCGGGGCGTGGTGGCCCGGTTGGTGGGCCCGCGCCTACTCGTGTGGCGGGGGCGACGGCGCCAGCGGCGAGCCCTGGAGGAGGCGACGCCGGATCTCGTTGAGGTCGGTCTCGCTACTCATGCGGGTGGAGGCGAGCACCGCCAGCGCGGCCTCGTTGGCCGCCGGGACGACGCCGCAGGCCGCGCACCGGGCGAGCGGTAGCTCCTTCCACGCGCCGCAACGGTGGCAGACGCTACGGACGGGGTCGTGGGTCATGGCTGTCGTGGAGGAGGATCACCTGTTCCAGCGGCGAGTCGTCGCCCTCGGTCTGCGTCGCCCACCAGCGGCGCCAAGGGGGGGTGCTCGGCGCGCCGTGGCCCACCAACACGTCGGGCCGGGCGACGAGTGCCGCGCCCACCCACCCCACGGCCGCGCGGGACGACGGGCGCAGCATGCGCACGGGCACGATGCTCCCCGCCTCGAGCACGCCAGGCTCGTCCGCGAGCGGCAGCACGCGCCCCACGGCTGCGGGCGGGCCGCGCAGTGCGTTGAGCGCCTGGGCGAGGTGCTCCTGCCGTTGCGCCGACCAGGACGAAGCCGCGTCGTGCCACGCCGCTGGCGGCAGCGGGCGCCCGAGGACCCGGCCGCAAAGGCGGCCGAGGAACGCGGCCAGCCACGCCGGGCGGTCCGGGCCCGACGCGGGAAAACCGACTTCGCCGATGGCGATGCCCAGGGCGTCGACGCCCAGGGTATCGAAGCCGGGCGAGAACCGCAGGCCCACGTGAAGTTGCAGGGTGGATCCCCCGGCGAGGGCGTCGACCAGTCGAGGGTCTCGGAGGGCAGCGGCACGCAGGTAGCCGAATTGCACCGGGTCGAGGCGGAACGACGCGCGGACCTTGGCCTGACCCCCGCCGCCGGGTGCGAGGACCGCCGCGAGCCCTGGCGCGCCCCTCCAGCGGGCACCCTCGACCAGTCCCTCCGCGACCAGGACCTCGACGTCGGAGCAACCCCAGTCGACCAGCACGGCGTCCAGCGCCGCCGCATCAAAGATCGCCATCGGTAGCAGCAGGGCATTCCGCATCGCCGCGTTCACCTCGGGCGCAGCGCTCACCAGCTCAAACCGGCTGAAAGAGCGCACGTCGGTCGAAACGTGGCGCAGTCCGGTCGCCGCCAACGTCTCGATGTACATAGGCTTGACATATCCCAGGGCCGCCGGGCTCATGCGCCGGACCGCGGATTCCGATGAAGGGTACAGGAGAGCCCTCATGGACCCGCAGCACGAAGTCGGCAGCCTCTGGTTGACGCGCCCGCAGGACATCAGCACGCACCTGGCCTACGCCGCCAGCGAGCAACGCCCCGTGGTCGTCTCGGGGGCCGGCATCTCCGCGCGTGGGGCCTTCGCCGCCAAGGGTAGCGAGTGGCCGCTCTTCATCCCGGATCCCCGCGCCCCGGTACCCTTGCCTCGGCTTGGCGCCACCGTGAAGTGCGACTACTTCGCGCGTAACGACGCCTTCTCCTTCTTCACCCGGCTGGTGTCGTTGGATGCCCAGGGTCGCTGGGTGCTCCAGTCACCCCTCGCGGTCGAACGCTGCGACCGGCGGGCCGCCTCCCGCCACCTGGTCGTCGGCGTGTCGGGCTTCTGCTTCCGGCTCGCCGACGTCGCCGGGCAGCCGCTGCTGGGGTTGTACGACATCTCCTCGGTGGGCGTGGCCTTCGTGTCGGACCCGCGGCGGCACGCCTTCGAGTTCGAACAACGGGTGGTGGGCCAGGTGCACATGCCCGGCGAGATCCCCCTCGCGGTGGAGCTCGAGATCCGGCACAGCCGGGACTACCCCCGGCAGCCCAACCTCAAGATCTACGGCACCCAGATCGTGCAGATCAGCAAGGAGCACGAGTTGCTGCTCACCGAGTTCCTCACGCACTGGCACCGGGCGGGGGGAGTGGTCTAGCGGGCAAGGGCGCGGGGAGCATCCACAGCGCCGAGGCCGCCGCCGCCACCCAGAAGGTCCAGGTCGCGAAGCCGAGCAAACTCAGCGGCGTGCCGATCTTCATCGGGCCGTCGCTGAGGCCCACGCTGGCGACCCCCGCGAGCAAGAGGAACGCGGTCACGAAGCCGCCGGCGACCAGTCCGCGCGGCAGCGCGCGGGTCTCGCGGATGGCGAACGAGAAGGCAAAAGCCGCGATGCCAAAGGCCCCACCGGCCAGCGACTGGCCGATGTAGGCCACGTCATGGAGCGCGGTCGCGACCACGATCCCCTCCAGCGTGCCGGCTCGGTGACCGATGGCCGCGCCCACGGCGGAGAATGCCACGACCAGCGTCGCCCCCGCTGCGCCCGCCGCGCTCCCGGCGGCCGACCAGGTGCGGTTCTCCGCCAGTCGTGAGCGCATGCCGCCGACGAAGACCAGCAGGCAGAGGGCCGCGAAGGTGGTCATCGTGGCGTTCACCTGCAGGGCCTCGCTGTTCAGCGCGTGGAAGGCCGCGATCACCGCGGGTTCGCCGTCGGGCGGGGGCAACGGCGGCGCCAAGAGGAACGCCAAGCCGCTCAGCACGAAGTACCCGAGGCCGAAGAGGCCGGGCACTCGGTCCGCCCCCCCGGGCGGCGTCACGGCGAGGCGCCCGGTGGCGGTTCCACGGGCTGTCCCTCCGCGGGGGTGGGGTCGGTGGGTGCTGCTGCCTCCTCCTCGGCAGTCACCTGCTCCTTGGCTTGCTTCATCATCTCTTCGAGAGTGAGCGGACGCCCGGGGTCGGCCGCGCTGCCCGGCGCAGGCTCGTTGTTCACGTTGTCCTTGGCCTGTTTCATCATCTCTTCGAGCGTGAGCGGCCGACTGGGGTCGGCGGGCGCCGCCTCGCCCGGGACCGCAGCCTCGACCTCGGCGACGCCGTCCCAGGGGAAGGCCATCGGCCGTTCCGTGCCGTCGCGGAGGTTCAGCGGGAGCAGCGAGAACGCCGGGATGTAGATCAGCACGATCAGCGCCACGCAGATGATCCCCAGTGTCGGCATGATCGCCTTGGCCACCGTCACGAACGGCTGCCGGAAAATCGCCGCCGCCACGAACAAGTTCGTGGCCACGGGCGGTGCGAGGTAGCCAATCTCCATGTTGACCACGAACACGATGCCGAAGTGGATCGGGTCGATGCCGTAGGTGGCGATGGCGACGGGCGCGAGGATGGGCGCAAACACCAGCGTGGCGGAAATGCTGTCCATGAGCGCCCCGAGCACGATGAGGATCACGTTGGTGAGCAGCATGAACTGCCAGGCCGAGAGATCCGCGCCCTCGACCCACCCCCGGATCACGCCGGGGGCGTCCATCTCGGCGAGGAAGTCGT
>CAYHRZ010000390.1:0-5519 GCA_964359125.1 uncultured Klebsiella sp.
CGCGGAAGAAGTAGGTCTCGTGGGTGAGGCAGTGCTCCAGCATCTCGCGCTGCTGGTTCATGTTCAGGCCCGGCGCCACCATCATCGCCATGTCGTCGACGTCGTCGAAGGCGTAGAGCCCCAGCTTGTCGGCCTGGTTCTCACGGATGGAGCACTCGGTGTCCTGCGTGCCCATCAGGTACACGTAGGCCTTGCCGCCGCCGTTGTCGAAGAAGCCGTTGACGCCGGCCACGAAGTTGAACACCGTGGGCTGGCTGAGCCACTCCCGGAACTCGGCCTTGAGCGCGTCGTCGCTGTTGAGCGCCTCGTAGACCGCGTCGGCGGCGTCGTCCATGTTGGAGAAGGTCTTGCCGACCAGGTCCTCGACGGGACGCGTTTCGATGAGGTACTGCGCGAAGTAGCTCTGCAACCAGCGGAAGAACTCCGCCTTGTTGGTGATGGCCACCGGCGGCACGGAGTACTCCGAGCGCATCGCGGTGCCCTCGGTGCCCTTCACGTCGTAGCCGTAGGCGCCCAGGATGTCGGCCGCCGTCTTGGGCTGGGCCTTCTCCAATGGGAAGTTCTCGTGGAGGGTGTTGAGCAGCTTCTCGACGGCGTCGTCGGTCTCGGTGACGACCTTGCCGTCGATGGCCATGGTGGCCTCGGCGACTTCGACGGTCTTCTCGGCCCAGGTGATCTTCACCTTGCCCTTGCCGGCCGACTCGAACTTCGGTGCCCCGGCGCCTGACTTCGGCGCGCCGTGCAACTCGAGGTACTTCTTCACGTCGCGCACGGCCTTGCGGTCGAGGCGGAAGGCCTGCGCGATGGCCGTGGTGGCCTCTTGCGCGTCGCCCTTGACGTTGCCCTTCTCGTCGACGAGTTGCGGGGCCACCTTGCCCCGGATCTGCCGCTTGCCGTTGCTGCCGGTGACGGCGGTGGCGTCGATCGGCGGGCTGAAGTTGAACAACCCGAGGAAGCCCGGGATGCTGGTCGAGACCGACTGGATCGGCTTGGCGCCGCTGTCGACCTCACGAATGTATACGCCTGGGGTATGATAATCCATGTCTTGTCAGTCCTCCGAATCTGAGTCAGACTCCGCGTTCTTGCGGACGAAGTGGGGAGTTGGTCCCGGCATAGACCGGGGCTTGGGCAACGGCGAACCCGGGCGGATTCGTCCGTTTCGGGACGACGCGGGACCCTCGGGAGTGGGAGCTTCCGAAGACTCGAGTCGGCCCATGCGGACGGTCGAGCCGCCCGCACTCTTGTAGAGCGGTCCATCTAACGCTACTCGGGCCCGGTACGTCAAGAAGGGACGGTACGGTGCCTCGTGGAGCGTGAAGAGGTTGATCGCGTCGCCGACGGTCAGGTCGTCGACCAGGGCGAGCGATACTTTTTCCAGGTGAAGGCCGTCGTCGTCGTCGTCCGACTCCGGCGCGGGTGCCGTGAAGTTGTTGACGTCGTAGTCGCGCCCGAGGCTGTCGACGATGCGGCCGTCGGGCAAGAGGAACCTTCGCGGCCGGTAGATCAGGTGGGTGGCCTCGTTGAGGCGCAACAGCACCCAGCCGAGCAGGCGCTCCGCGTCGCTGCGAAACTTGGAGTGCACGGAGATGAGGTAGTGCAGGTCGAGCAGGAGCGGGGGCCGGTGGAAGTACACCTCGCCGCCTTTCTCGGGGTCGTCCTTGAGGAAAACCGGGGCCTGGCGGATGCGCTTGTTGTTGAGCAGCGCCTGGTTCTGAGCCAGCCGGTACATGTAGATGTAGATCACCTCCTCGCGATCCTTGGGGACGAACTTCAGCTCCTCCTCGAGCCGCGGAGGCTGGTTACCGAGGTTGTAGCCGTCGATCAGCCACTTGTGCAGGGCCTCGGTGGTCTCGCCGATCACCCCGCGCCCCGAAGGCGGGCCCGCGTAGGGCTGCAAGGCTGCGACCGGGTTCGGGTTCACCGGCGCCCCCCGCCGTGCGCGCCCGGCAACGGCGGCACGACCGCGACGGACGAGGTGCGCGGCGCGAACGCCCGCGGGCGGTCCATCAACGCGGCCACCGACTCCCGGCTCGACGCCAGCGTGCCCCGGACCGCGCTGGCCTCGCGCATCGGGTGGCCCAGCGGCGCGCGGGGCTCGGTCGTGGGTCGCGGCTCCAAGAAGGTGCTGCGCTTCGGCCGGGTGGTGGCGAGAGCGAAGGGGTACCGCACCAGGCGGATCAACTGCGGCGCGTTCGGCCCCGCGGTGACCCGCTTGTTGGACACCCGGGTGGCGGCGGTGCGCAGCGCCTTCTGGTCGCGCGGCGGCACCGGGTCGGCCGGCTCGGGACGGTCCGCGCCGAGGTGGAGCCGCAGCCGCCGCTCCTCGGTGACGCGCGCGCCCGGGAGCGGGCGGTCGAGTCGGCGGCGGGGGTCGAAGCGCATCGAGCCGGGAAGGTATCGCGCCGGCTCCTGGTGGCGATAGAAAGTATCGGTGCCCCGACAACGACGCTCCGCCACGCCCACCGACCGCGCCGTCCGCACGGTGCGGGGCGACGTGCGAGAGGCGCTGCGGCAAGCCGATGTCCAGCAACTCCGCCGCCTGGGCAAGGCCATCGGCAACGACGCGCTCTCGGGGAAGATCGCGGGGAACGACAAGCTGCGCGACGCGCTGTTGACGCTGGTGCAGGAGCGGTTGCAAGCCATCCAGCTCGCCCAGCAAGCGGAGCTCAAGGCCCTGCGCAACCGCGGCGACTGGTACCGGCGGCTGTTGCGCGGGGAGAAGGGGCTCAAGCTGCCGGAGCCCACCCGGTGGGCGGCCCCGGCGCAGCTCTACAAGAAGGCCGCGGAGGCGATCTGCGCGGGCGAGTTGGGCCGCGGCGCGGACCTGTTGCGGCAGGCCACCGAGAGCGACCGCGCGAACTTCAAGGCGCTGCCGAAACAGGTGGAAATCCCGGCCGCCGACCGCAAGGGCGCGACCAGCAGCCCGGCGCTCGCCGAGGTGCGCGAGGGCGAGGGGTGCAACCCCTGCTCGGCGCCTCAGGTCCTCGCGCTGGCGGACCGCATCACGGCGGTCGGGCAGACCGCGGACTTGGTTGGACAGGTGCGGGTCCTGCCTCCGCACCAGTGGTGGGCGGCCGAGGAGGGCGAGGACGAGGAGCAGAAGAAGAAGGAGGAGAGCAAGGCGTCTCGGCTCGCGGAACCGGCCGCGAGGCGGGACACGGCGGAGGCCGACCGCGACGCCTTCCTCCGCAAGCGGCCGAGGAAGTAGGTGGCGGTCGTCGACACCCTGGCGCGCCTGGTGGCTTTTCCCACCGTGTCGACCGAGCCGGTGACCGGCATCGGCGCTTTCGTGGCGGAGCGCTGCGAGGCCGCCGGTTTCCGGGTGGAGCGCTTCGACGCGCCGGGCGAGGGCAAGCTCAACCTGGTGTGCTCGCGCGGACCCGAGGGCACCGACGGGCTGGTGATTTCCGGGCACATGGACGTCGTCCCCGTGCAGGGGCAGCCCTGGACGACCGACCCCTTCCGGGTGGTCGAGCGCGGGGGGCGGCTGCACGGTCGCGGCACGGCGGACATGAAGGGCTTCATTGCCGCCACGCTCGAGGCCCTCCCCCGCCTGCCGCTCCTCGAGCGACAGCTGGTGCTGGTGTGGACCTGTGACGAGGAGGTGGGCTGCCTCGGCTCGCGCGACCTCGTCGACAAGATCGCGGGGCGGCCGCTGCCCACGCCTTGCCTGGTGGGTGAGCCCACCTCGTTCCGCACCTTCCGCATGCACCCCGGCCACGTGGCGGTGAAGGTGACGACGACCGGGCGCGCGGCCCACTCCAGCAAGCCGGACCTGGGCGACAACGCGATCCGCAAGGCGGCCGCGGCGATCGTCGCCCTCGACGAGCTCGCCGAGCGATGGCGGAGGGACGTACGCTTCGCCGACGTGCTGGAACGCCCCTTCGTGGTGATGAATGTCGCGACCATCCGCGGCGGTTCGGTGATCAACATCGTGCCGGACCGCTGCGAGATCGACGTGGGCTTCCGGCCCTTGCCGGGGATGGACGAAGCGGTCCTCGTCGACGAACTCCGGGCCGCGGTGGCGCCGTTCGGCACGACGACGCTCTCCCGCGTCACGCCCGCCCTGCTCACCCCACCCGGCACGGCGCTGGAACAGGTCTTGGCGCCCTTCTCGACCGGCGGTGGCGCGGCGGCGTTCGCGACCGACGGCGGCAACCTCGCGCGGCTGGGCATGCAGACACTGGTGTTTGGGCCCGGGAGCATCGACGTGGCGCACAAGGCCGACGAGTACGTGCCCGTCGACGAGTTGCACCGGGCCGTCGACGTGGTGGCCGAGGTGGTGGCGCGGCGCTGCGGGTGACGGTCAGCCCGTGGCGCGCCGCAGCGCGCGTTCGGCCTCGTTGACGAGCAGCTCCGCGCCCGGCACGCGGCCGTCGCGCAGCACGTGGCGCCCGCCCACCCAGGCGTCGGTGACGGCCGCGGGGCTGCCGTTGAACACCACCGCCGGCAACAGGCGACTCGCGGCGAATTCCAGGCGCGACGTGTCCACCGCCACGAAGTCGGCCAACGCCCCCGGGGCCAGGCGCCCCGCGTCGACCCCCAGCGCCGCGGCGCCGTTCTGCGTGCCGACGGTGAGCAAGACGTTGGCGAGCCCGTCGGGCCCGTCGTGCGGGAACACGTTACGACGGCCCAGCAGGGCGCGGCTGTGCCATTCCAGCGCGCGGATCTCGGCGAACGGATCGATGGCGGCGTGGCTGTCCGTGCCGATGCACAGCAGTTGAGTCAGCTTCCACGCCGGGAGGAATCCGTCGCCCAGGTCCAGCTCGGTGGTGGGACAGGCGCACACTGTCCCCCGGAGCGCCGCGATCTCGTCGTCGGCCGGGTGGGTGAGGTGGACCGCCGTGAACCGCTCGGTCACCAGGCCCGCTTCGGCCAGGACGTGGACCGGGCGCCGTCCCGTCTCGGCGAGGCACTGCTCGATCTCACCCGGCTGTTCGTCGACATGGGCGTGAATCACACCGCCAAAGGCCGACAGTTCGCGCAACCAGGTGGGGGGACAGGCCCGCACCGAGTGCGGGGCCAGCCCGGTGGCCACTCCGCTCTCGGACAGGCGCTGCACCGCCGCCAGCACCGCGGCCGGGTCGTGGTCGATGAACCGGCGCTGACGCGGATTTCCTTCGACGTCGAACCCCGCCCGGGCGTACGCGACGCGCAGCAGGACGATGCGGATGCCCACGCGCTCGGCGGCGTGGACAACGCGCCGGGCCAGCTCGTCGGGATCTGCGTAGGGCGTGCCATCGGGCTGGTGGTGGAGGTAGTGGAACTCGCCGACCGTTGTGAAGCCGGCGCGCAGCATCTCCGCGAAGGCCAGGGCGCTCACCGACTCGATGCCCTCGGGATCCAGCGCGTTGGCGAGCAGGTACATGCGCTCGCGCCAGGTCCAGAAGGAATCCGGTCCGGCGGCGTGCTGCACGTGGCCCCGGAGGCCGCGCTGGAAGGCGTGGCTGTGCGCGTTGACGAAGCCCGGCAACAACAGGCGCCGGTGCAGGCGAATCACCTCGCCCAGGCCTTCGTCG
>CAYHRZ010000391.1:0-5516 GCA_964359125.1 uncultured Klebsiella sp.
CGCCGGGCGGCGCTTCGCGCCGAGTCGGCGAGGTCGGTCACGGAGATCAACGGTGCGATCGAGGCGGTCACTTCGGTGGCGCTGGCCGCCAACGGCCCCCAGGCCGAGTACAACCTGCTCAAGCGGGACCTCGAGGCCAAGCGCAAGATCTACGACGAACTCCAGGCGCGGCAACAACAGATGGCGGTGACGGCCTCGTTGAAAGAGAACAACATCCGGATCATCGACGCGTCTTTGTCCGAGACGGACCCGGTGGAGCCGAACTACCTCCGCAACATCACCCTCGCCATCGCGGCCGGCCTGCTGGCGGGCGTGTCGTTGGCGCTGTTCTTCGACTACATGGACACGACGATCAAGACCCGCGAGGAGGTCGAGGCGTTGGGCATCCCATTCCTCGGGATCATCCCATCGGTGCCCGGCCTGGCGGGGGAGGGTTGGGAGATCGCCCGGGAGCGGTACCTCTACAGCTACAAGTACCCGAAGTCGGCCTTCGCGGAGTTCGTGCGCAACATCCGGACGAGCGTGAACTTCAGCGCCCGAGAAGACGGCCAACCGCCGCGCCGGCTGCTCATCACCTCCGCCGGCCCCCGCGAGGGCAAGACGACGTCGAGCATCAACCTTGGCATCTCCTTCGCGGCCACCGGCCGCCGGGTGTGCCTGGTCGACGCGGACCTGCGCCGCCCGTCGCTGCACCACGCCTTCGGTCTCGACAACGAGCGTGGGTTCACGACGCTCATGACCAACGGCGACGAGGTGGCCGCTGTCGTGCAACCGACCCCCCAGGAGGGACTCTTCATCCTGCCCTCGGGCCCGCGCCCGCCCAACCCGGCGGAGTTGCTGGGGAGCAAGCAGTGTCGCGACGCGCTGGACCGGTTGAACGAGGCCTTCGACCTGGTCATCATCGACACCCCGCCGGTGGTGGCCGTGACCGACGCCGTGGTGCTGGCCAACGACGTCGACGGCGTGATCATGGTCGTGAAGAGCTTCAAGGTGGCCCGGGACCTGGTCCTGCAGGCCAAGCGTCAACTCACCGACGTCGAGGCCCGCCTGGTCGGCGTGATCCTCAACGACTTCGACATCCAGCGTAAGTCCTATGGTTATTACTACTACTACACCTACTACGGAGCCGAGCGCGACGACGTGGCGAAGGTGCGCCGCAACAAGGACGCCTGAGCACCCCCTCCATGACCCTTGCCTAGACGTACCTTGACCGAGCGCGAGCACGTTGGCCTTGCGGTGGTGGCGCTGTGCGCGGTGGCCACGGCTGCGGCCTTGGAGGGTGGCTACGAGCACCGCATGGGGGCCCTGGCCTTCGGCGTGGCTGGCCTCGCCAGCGCCTGGGCGATTCTCCGGGGCGACGTGCCGAAGCTGTCGCGACCGGTCCTGGTCGGCGCGGGGGTGGTGATCGGCGTGGTGCTGGTGCAGGCCCTGCCGGTGCCCCCGGCGCTGAGGCACCTGTTGGCCCCGGGCCAGGCCGCGCGCATGGACCTGGTCGCCGGGGAGGTCGTGGTCACGCGGGCGGAGTGGTTGTCGGCGCTCAGCCGCTTCGACCTCGACGTGCTGCTCGGCGCGGGCGGGACCTACAGCTTCGACGTCCTCGCGGGCGCGGTGGACGAACGCTGGCGTGCGCTGGCGCTCTCGTTGTCGCGGCTGGGGTGGCGTGCGGGGCAATGGGCGGCGGCGTCCGGGTTGGTGGTGGTCGGCTGGCGCATCGCCCGCTCGAGAAACGCGCTCCTGGTGTTTCTCGTAGGACTCGCACTATTGGCGATCGGCGAGGCGTTCTTCGGATTCGCGAACCGGACCGGCGACTCGACCGGCATCGGACGCAAGACCGCCTACCTCGGCTATGCCACCGGCACGTTCATCAACCGCGGCCACTTCGCCGCCTTCCTCGCCCTGGGGGTGGGCGCGTGCTGGGGCCTGGCGGCCTCGTTGTTCCCGCTCTTGCCGGACGAGGTGCGGCGCCACGCCCAACGCAAACGACGGTCGTCGCAACCGCCGGGGGTGATGGAGGCGAGTGGCGACAAGCTGCCCCGGCTGTGGTTACTGGCGTTCACCGTTGGTATCCTGTCGGTGGCGATGCTCGCCGCCAGCTCCCGGGGCCCGATCGTGAGCCTCGCCGTGGCGGGGCTGGTGGTGGGGGCGTGGACGCGGTTCCGTCGCGACGACGGCGTTCACCTCGGCATCGGCGTCGGCGTACCCGCGGTCGGACTGGTGCTGGCGGCGCTGACCTCCGGGCCATTCGGCGCGGTCCGGCGTTTCATGGCCCTCGGCTCCGACGACAGCCTGTCTTCGCGGGTCGATTTCTGGCTCGCTTCCGCGAGCGCCCTCTTCGATGCCCCCGTAATCGGCGCCGGGGTGGGTGCATGGTCGTTGGCGGTGGCGCCTCACGAGCGCGTGCCGCACCTGTATGGCTTGAACCACGCCCACGCGGAGCCGGTCGAGCTCCTCGTCGAACTGGGCGTGGTGGGTTTCGGCGGAGTCGTGCTGCTGGCCTTCCTCGCGGCGCGCTCGGTGGTCGCCCGGGTGGACGTGGTGGAGCACGACCTGCGCTCCTCGGCGGCCATCGGCCTCGGCGTGGCCCTCCTTGCCATTCTCCTGCAGTCACTGGGCGACTTCCCGCTGAGGACACCGGGGATCCTCGTCCCCAGCGCGGTGGTGCTGGGTGTCGTGCTGGGCGGCCTCGGCCTGGGGGCCCCCGGGGGACGACGCGCGCCCGTGCTCACCCTCGTCGCGGCAGGCACGGCGGCGCTCTTCTGGGCGGGGGCGGTCGACCTCGCCGCCCCGGGATCCCGCTCGGAACGCCTGTCGGAGATGGCCCCGCTGCTGCTTACCCGCGGCGAGGGCCGGGAGGCCATGGAAGCCGCCTGCGGGGCCGCCGAGGTGGTGCCCTACGACGCATGGGCCCAGACGGCCTGCGCGGTGGCGGCAGCGAGAGTAGCTCGCGACGAGTCGAGTGCGGTCGACGCCCTGGTCGCCGACGTGGCCGCCACGCGGGCGCAGTTGTTGCTGCCGGACGCCCCCCGCATGCAGGTCCTGCTCGCGCGGGCCATGGCGCGGCTGGCCGCGCCCACGCTGTTGCGCGACGCCTTCGCCGAGCGCGCGACCGCGCTCCTGGTGGAGGCGGTCACGACCGACGGTTGGCGAGCCGAGGAGGCCTTCGAGATCGCGCGGGCGCTGGGGACGGGCTCCGTGGATCGGCTGGGCGCGGCCGCCTCGACCACGTCGATGGTCTCCCGGTCTCGCACGCTCTACCAGTACGGGTTGGTGCTGGTGGACCAGGGGCGCAGCGCTGAGGCGCGGGCCAACCTCGAGGCTGCAGCCGGCGCGGATCCCACCTTCGGGCCGCCGCACTTCCACGCCGGACAACTCGCGCGCCTCGCCGGGGACGAGCCGAACGCCGAGGCCCACTTCCGCGCGTTCCTCGCGGCCCGGGACCGCCCGGTGGGCATGGAGGGCTGGGTGCTCTACGGCCTGGGCGAACGGGAGGCTGCGGAGGTGCGCTTCCGGCGGGCGGTGGCGGTGGACCGCAACAACCGCTGGGCCTGGGAGGGGCTCGCGGCCATCGCGGGTGACCGCGCGGATCCCCGCGCCGAGACGGAAGCCCTCCGTCGCATCCTGGCCATCACGCCGGGGCACCCCGCCGCCACGCTCCGCCTCGCCGAGCTGGGCTACGAGTAGGCATGGACTCCGCGCCTCCGCCCTGCTCCCTGCCCGAGGTGCTCGACGCGCTGGCCGGCCGCGCGCCCGCTGCCGACCTCCGCTACGTCGTGGCCCCGCCGGGGGTGGGCGACCGCGCCCCGGCCCCTCCCCCAGCGGGGAAGGGCGTGTACGGGACCAGCTACGCCCACCACCTCGAGACCGAGAACTTCACCATCAACTGGGCCGACGGCGACGCCAGCGACGCCGTCGCCTCGCAGGTGGCCGAGGGGATGGAACTGGGGTGGAGTTACTTCGTCGAGGACGCGGCCTGGGACGCCCCCGTGTCCAGCGACCGGTACTACGTCTGGGTCATCCTCGATCCTTCCCTCTCCGGCACCGGCTACACCACGGAATACACCACCGAGGAGTACCCCGACGGCTACCCGGTGATCTACATCAACCCGGAGTACTCGGGCTACGTCGATTTCTTCCGGCTTCTCGCCGTCCACGAGTTCCACCACGCCGTGGCCTTCGGCTACCGCGACTACTGGAACGGCGGTGCCGACGAGGCCTGGTACTGGGAGGCGTCGGCGCAGTGGGCGGCCTACCTCGCCGAGCCCGGCAGCACCGCCTTCGACTACTCGGCGGAGTGGTACGCCGACCACACGGAGTACGACTTCGACAGCACCGAGGACTACCACCACTACGGTATCTTCGTGCTCAACGCCTTCCTGCACGAGGCCATCGGCGAACACGCCATGCGCGGGGCCTGGGAGGAGAGTCGCGACCGCACCGGCGACCCGTGGGACGGAATCCTCGAGAGCAGCACCGGCACCGCCGCGCCGGACCTCTGGGCGGGCTTTGCCTGGGCCTTCGGCAACGAGTTGCTCGCGGGCGCTGCGGGCTGGGCACGCCCGCAGTGGGGCGGGACGGTGAGCGAGGGCCTGGGCGGCACGGCCGCGGAACTGGGGACGGTGTACTACCGGGTGTTGTCGCAAGTGGGCATCGACGTGGAGGCCACCGAGGGCGAGGTGGTGTGGCTGGCGAGGCCGGGGGCGGGGGGGAGCTACTACCTCGACCCGGGCGACGTTTTCGCGGTCACGGCGGTGGGCAACCGCGGGGCCGAGTGGGTGTTGCGGGTGGGCGAGGCGCTGCTCGACGAGCCGGGCGACACCGGCGGCGGCGACACTGGCATGGGGGACACCGGAGCTGGCGACACCTCGGTTGGCGACACGGCCTCGCTGGACACCGGGGACGATCCCCCGGGCGACGAGGTCGATCCCGTCGAGCGCGGCGAGCCCGTGGCATGCGGGTGCGGGGTGACGACGTTGCCGGGCGCGGCGGCGGTGGTCGGCGCGGGTTTGTTGGTGTTGTCGACCCGCCGCAAGGTGGTGCCTGGAGAGCTGCGCTGAGGAAGCCAGGAAGGGAGGAAGGCAGGAGGTGATTCTCGTCGCGGGGGTCGGCCACGTCGATGGCGGCGCCCGGCCGAGAGCTGACGGTTCGCCGCGAGGGTAGTTGCCAGGAAAGGGCAAAATGAGCCGCTCGCCGCTCGCCGCTCGCCGCTCGCCGCTCAGATACCCTAACATCCTCACCAGAGCAGATTCAATGCCGATGCGAGCTGACCAGCCCGAGAGCCGGGTGATTGTTGTACCCGTCGCGGATCGCGTCCGCATCCAGACGAAGGGCGACGATGGCAACACCGACGTGATCCTCGACGTCGATCTCCCGGAAATTACCCACTGGGGGCCCCACACCCTGACGATCACCCCCCACACCAAGCTCGAGTCGAAGACCACGAACTTCCGGTGGAAGGCGGTGCTCTACACCTCCATCGACGGGATCAACTGGTCGGCGCCGCCGGCGGATCTCTTCGC
>CAYHRZ010000392.1:0-3426 GCA_964359125.1 uncultured Klebsiella sp.
GTTCACCAGCGACAACGGCCCGGCGGGCTCGCTCTTGCCTGACGACCCCACCGCCGGCGGGGGGACAGCGGGGCCCTTCCGCGGCATGAAGGGCAGCCTGTACGAAGGGGGCATCCGCGTGCCGTGGATCGCCCGTTGGACGGGGGCAGTTCCCGCCGGGAAGGTCGACAACGACAGCACCTGGTCCGGCGTGGACCTGCACCCGACCCTGGCCTCGCTGGCGGGGGCCGCTGTCCCCGCGGGGCTCGACGGCGACGACCGGTCGGCGGCGCTCCGGGCACCGTCGGCGTCGCGTCGACCGCTGTTCTGGGACTGGCGCAGCGCCGTGCAGTTCCGCCCCGCGATCCACGCCAGCCCGATGGTCGCCATGCGCGACGGCAAGTGGAAGTTCTACGTGAACCCCGACGGGTCGCGACGGGAGCTCTACGACGTGGTGGCCGACCCCGGCGAGGTCGACAACCGCGCCGACGTCGAAACGAAGCGGGCCGAGAGCATGGCCGGGGCCACCCTCGCCTACTGGACGTCGCTGCCCGCGGGGGCGGCGCAACCCCGCGCCGGGGAAGTCAGCTACCCCTGGCCCGCCGAGCGGAAGAAGGGCGGGTAGGGGAGGACGCGTCGGGGCCGCCGGCTGGCGGGCGACGGCCACAGGTGCCGGCAACCGGCAGTTGCGCGAGATGGGGCGCGAGGGGTGCCCGCGGCTGCTCCGGGAGCTGGCGCGCCACGGCCGGGCGCTCCCTCGCCGCGTGGCGCGCGAGTTCGAGGGGGGACGACGTGGGTGGGGTGCTGCCGCGGGCGTCGCTCGGCGGGTCCGTGGCCCTGGGGGAGCGAGCGGGGCGACCGGTGCGGCGGTTGGCATTGCCCGGGGGAAGAAGTTCGCGCTGGGCCCGCGTCGCGCGGGCTCCGGGGGCTACAACGCGCACGCCAACGTGGCGCCGCCCGCTCGCGACCGGGACGGGCTGGAACGGCGGTGCGGGAGGCGCGGTCCTCGCTGCGGCTGGCCAGGCGCGGCCGGCGGGGCGGCGCCGCCCCCGTCCCCGCGGGGGGCACCCGCTGCTGGGCCGGACTGTTGAAGCGCGTCTTCGCCGTGGACGGCTGGCCGTGCCCGCATGGCGGCAAACGCCTGCGCCTGCCACGCGTAGAAGCCACTCGGCTGGAGGTCGTACGCCTCGCACAGCGCCGAGACAGGAACCTTGTCGAAGAGGTGCCACCGGCGGACGGTGACCCTCTGGTCGGTGGTGAACTGGCGGCGGGGTCTGCTGGGCATGGACTGTCTCCTGTGCGCCCCCTGACGCGGCGCGGAAATGAGTCAAGTTCCGACTGGGGCGGTACGCCAACCCACTCTCCGGCGGAAGGGCTCCTGACCTACGCCCTCGCCGGTTTTCCTCCGTGGGAGTATGGATCCACCCATGATTGTCCTGGCCCTGGCGCTGGCCGCCTCGCCGCCGGTGATCCTTGCGGTGGGGAAGGAGCGGCGCGAGCCGCTGACCAGCCCGACGGTGGGCACCCTGCGGTGGGTCCCGTCCGGGCGCCTGCACATGGGCGGCCCCCTGCCGCACGGGTGGGGGGCCCCGCGCAGCACCGCCACCGTCACGAAGGGCTACTGGGTCATGGAGTCGGAGGTGACCCAGGCGATGTGGCGGACGGTCACTGGGTCGAACCCCGCCCACTACGCTGGCGAGGCGTCCCGGCCCGTCGAGATGGTGAGCTGGTGCGACGCCGTCTGGTTCGCGAACGCGCTGAGCACCGGTGAGGGCCTCGAGCCTGCCTACCACCTCCCCCCCGGCTTCGGGCCCGGCATGCCCGCGGCGGCCTGTAACGTGTCCGCGCCGGCGGTCACATGGAACCAGTCTGCAGGCGGCTATCGCCTGCCCATCGAAGCCGAGTGGGAGTGGGCCGCGCGGGGTGGGCAGGAGCACCGGTATTCGGGCAGCGACGATGTGGCCGCGGTCGCCCGATTCCGTGCCGACCTGTCGTTCGAATGGAAACCCCGGACCGAGCCCGCGCGCGGGCTCGCACCCAACGCCTTCGGGCTCCACGACCTGAGCGGCAACGTCTGGGAGTGGTGCTGGACGGCCTACGAGGGAGACCCCGAGGGCCCACCGCAAGCCGAAGCGGACCGCGGCCGGGTGGTACGGGGGGGCGCGGCCGAGCAGCTCCCCCAGCACATCGAGGTCACTGCGCGAGCCGCCGCGGTCGCGGGCAACACCGACGACTTCGTCGGGTTCCGCCTGGTCCGCTCGGCT
Source organism: uncultured Klebsiella sp. (assembly GCA_964359125.1). Classification (GTDB taxonomy): domain Bacteria; phylum Myxococcota_A; class UBA796; order UBA796; family SXON01; genus SXON01. The sequence goes on from CAYHRZ010000392.1 coordinate 2,244, forward strand.
CCATGAGGGACCGATGCCCCCGAGCAGGCGCGGGTCGGGGGCGTGGTCGACGCGCAGGCGCACGAGCGGGTGCCCCCGGCCGCGCCTCCCACCGACGCCTGGGCGACGTAGCACTACGTGGTGTTGTCAGCGTGTCAACTCGCACCAAAACCAGCCCACTTTCCTGCACGTACACCAGTCCACTCTCGGACGCTATTCCTGGTGTTGCACACCGGTCAATGTGATCGCACCCGGGGCGGCCAATCTGATCGCGCCGGGGCGGCCAAGCTGATCGCACCCGGGGCGGCCAGGCCGGTCGCCCCAGACTGAACGACGACGCGGGTCCAACGCCGGACCACGCATCGTGAGCAGAAACAGGAAGGACATGCATCAACTACGAGAACTGGTGCGCCTGCACCGGGTGTGCACAGGCGCGCGCGAAGTGGCACTCTTGCTCGGCATCAGCCCCAACACGGTGCGCGGGTCCTCCCGGGTGTGCCGCCCGCCAACGCACCCGGTTGGCGATGCCCGGTTCCGCCACGCGCGGCCACGCCCGCAAGAACGGCGCGCGCGGCGACGTCTACCTGCAGCGCCGCATCCCCGGCGAGGTGCGCTCCTGCGCCCCCCTGGTCCTGGAGCACCGGTTGGGCATCCACCCGCCGAACGGGACTTACGTGGCCGTTGTCTTCCGCGTCGCCCCACCCGCCGTCGCAGCGTCCCCGGGGTCGGCGGGTCGCCGCCCGGTCCGGGCCTCGAGCAAGCGGCGACATGACGGCTGCTTCCGCTCAGCGCGAGAGTTGAGCCTGGAGCAGGTAGTCGCCGACGACGATCCCGCGGGCCAGGAAGTAGTGCTCGTCCGGCCCAGAGTCGCGGGCGAATCGCAGGTTGTAGACGCGTTGGCCCGGCGGAGCGGGAAGCGTGCTCACGTCGATGACAGTCACCCAACCCGCGACGGTCCGAAGCTGGACCCCGCGTTCGACGTCGGCGGCGCGGACCAGGCCGTGGCTGGTAAGCACCGGATGCTCCAGGCTGAAGCGGACCGTTCCGCCCCCCCAGGACACGTCGACCAGCGGCCCGGGCTCCGGCCCGCGGATGATTGCCGCGATCTCGAGGGCCTCGCCCGTCACCGGGGTGAACACGAACTCCCCGGGGGCCAACTCCGCGATGGGGGCTTCACGCCAGGCCACGATGGCTTCGGTGGTGA
>CAYHRZ010000392.1:3436-5504 GCA_964359125.1 uncultured Klebsiella sp.
CTGGGCTACAGGATGATGTGTGCCTGAGCGTCGGGCCACCTGCCCGTCCCAGAGCGTGACCGGTGTCTCGCCGTCCATGCAGGAGGTGTAGACTTGGTTGTCGACCTCGTAGGTGACCCCGCCCGCCTTCCACGTGATGACCGTGTCGAACTGCGTCTTGGGTGACGCGAACATGCCACTCGCGCGATTGTCGAAGTCCATGGACAAGCCGATCACCTGCTTGCCGGACGCGTCGGTGGTGATCGTCACCTTCGGCACGAACTCGAACGAGCCGCCGCCATGCGCAACCCTGGCGCTGCCCAGCGACGCGGCGTACACGGTCTTGCCGTCCGGACCCGCCGAGGTTCTTCCCTCCGGGAGAGTCCAACTCTTGGTCACCACGGGCAGCGCGATCCCGTCGGCGGTGATTTTGATCTCCACGTCGTCCAGGCGGGAGCCGGCTCCCAGGCCGGCCTCCCGCGCCACGGCGACTTGGAAGATGAACGCGAACAGGGCGATGAACATCGGCGACGCTCCGGGCCCCTCGACGATACCACGGCCTGTACCCTGGCCTCCCCGGGGATGTCCGCGATGGGCCCCACCCAGGCTCGCCAGGCCAGGGCGTGGGCACGCCGTCGGCCGCGCCTGCTAGGTCGAACGCACCTCGACGACAGGGTACGCGGCGGCGCGACCGCCGAAGCCACCGGCACCGCGCCGAGATCGTGATGGGCGATCAGGCCGCGCCACCAGGGATCCGGCGGGGCAGGCAGAGGCAAACTGCACGCCACCTACCGGAGGCCCACCTCCAACGCCGAGATTGCGCTGGCGGGGACGGGGTCGTCGTGCGCCCCGGAGATCATAGACAAGGAGATCCCCACCGCGTGGCATCCAGTGCCGCGCTACCGCCTCGGCGTACTGGCGCTTCCACTCGTCGCCCTCCCGGGCGGCGGGGAGCGCCCGCGGCCCTTTCGCCCCCGGGTTCAACCCGCAGCGCGCCGCGCGCCCTCCACGTCGCCACCGACGAGCGTGCGCGTGGACTCGGGCAGGTAGTCCAGCCACTCCGCGGGTACGGACCGTAGCTTCGAGACCATCATGCGCAGCACGTCGCCCTGCGTCGGGACGCGGGGGATCGCGCGGAGCACCATGCCCGCCTGGTCCGGCGTGCGATCGTCCTTGCGCGCGTTGCAGGCCTTGCACGCGGTCGTGCTGTTCTCCCAGCACGTGACATTCACCCACTTCCGGGACCACGGCAAGAACACCTGCCCAGCCTTCGCGTGCGCGCGGGGGACGACGTGGTCGAGCGACAGCGCTCGCAAATCTGCAGACCCGTCGCCACGCCTCGGGCTCACCCCACAATACGAGCAGCGAGCGCCATCACGGAGGATGACCGCGCGGGGACTGAACTTCACGCGCGCCCGTACCTGCGTGTACCGCTTGAGCGCGACGACGGCAGGCCACGGGATGGCCAGGCGCTGGCTACGCACGTGTTCACCGGCGTAGGCCTCCACCGTGTACACCTTCTGCTCGAACAGGAGTTCGACCGCGTTCGTCCACGGCACGACGCGCAAGGGGGACAGGTCGGCGTTGAGGAGGAGGGACTGGCGCATCATGTCACAAGTTCTTGGTCGTCCTTCGATGGTATGCCCGGCAGGAGTCGCGCCTGCATTCCCGGCTTAGGAGTCCGGAGCCCTATCTCGTTGGACGACGGGCACGTGGTGGACCGGACGGGTGCTGCCCCCGCTCTCACCTGCTTGAAAGGCAGGGCACTCGGCTGCTCGTGCTCCGGTCCTCGGTGGTGCTCGCTGCAGGACTTGCACCTACTTGGGGCAGTTTGTAAGACTGCTGCCTAGCTATTCGGCCAAGCGAGCGTGGTGGTTGCGGGGGCGAGAATTGCACTCGCGTCCTAGGGTTATGGGCCCTGGCTGGGTCTGCCTCCAGTCTACCCCGCGTCGAAGAAGTGGTCGCACGTCCCGGAGTCGCACCGGGCTGCGCTGGGTATGGACCAGCTGCCTCGCTACTCGGCCAACGTGCGAAGTGTCAAGGCCCGCCCAAAGTGATCCACCTCTGGCTCGGGCAAAGTGATCCACCT
>CAYHRZ010000393.1:0-5500 GCA_964359125.1 uncultured Klebsiella sp.
AACCGGCCGTACTCACCAAAATCGCCGAGTCGAAGGTGAAAGAAGCCCGGGAACGGGTGCGGGAGGGGGAACGGCGCCGTCGCGAGTTGTTGGAGCAGACCGCCTTCACCCAGATGGAGGAGATGCTGGACCGGCAGCGACCGCCGGGTGGGGCCCTCGTCGACGCGCCGGCCGAGCACGACGAGGGGCGGTCGGCGGCGGCCACCGGCCTGCCCCAGGATCCCGACGTGGCCTCGGAAGGGCGCAACTTCCTCTACCGCGAGTGGGACGCCACGATCAACGACCACAAGCCCCGGTGGGTGGTGGTTCGGGAGGCGCGCCTGCGGGAGGGCGACCGGCGGTTCGTCGACGAGGTGATGCAGCGGGAGAAGTACGCCATCGAGCGACTGCGACGGCGCTTCGAGGCCCTCCGGCCGCAGGGACGCACGATGATTCGTGGGCTCACCGACGGCGACGAACTCGACATCGACCGGGTGATCGACGGGGCGGTGACCGGCCGGATCACCGGCGACTTCCCCGACCGGGTGTACCGGAGGGCGCTGCCCGAGCGTCGCGACGTGGCGGTGAGCTTCTTGCTCGACATGAGCAGCAGCACCAACGAGGCCACCGCCGCCGGGGGACAGCGGCGGGTCATCGACGTGGAGAAGGAAGCCCTGGTCGTGATTGCCGAGGCCCTGCACGCCATCGGCGACGCCTTCTCGATCTACGGTTTCTCCGGTTACGGTCGCGACCACGTGGCGTTCTACGTGGCCAAGGAGTTCCGCGACCCCTGGGACGACCGGGCGCGCGAACGCGTCGGCCGCATCTCGTTCAAGATGGAGAACCGTGACGGCGCCGCCATCCGCCACGCGACGCGGAAGTTGTTGGCGGAGCCCGCGCGGACGCGGCTCTTGTTCTTGCTCTCCGACGGCAAGCCACTCGACTGCGGTTGCGACCACTACTACGACCGCTACGCCCAGGAAGACACCCGCGCGGCGCTGCGGGAGGCGCGCAAGGAGGGGGTTCACCCCTTCTGCATCACGGTGGATCCCAGTGGCCCGGCCTACCTCAAGCGCATGTATGGCGAGGTCGGGTACTGCGTGATCGACCGGGTGGAACTGCTCCCGGCGCAGATCGTCAACGTGTACCGGAGGCTGGCACTGTGAGGCAGGAGGTGGTCGAGGGTGGCGCACGCGTCGTCGTCTTCGGGCCGCCCTCCGACCGGGGGGTGGTACTGGTCCCCGAGGTCCGGGGGATCGACGCCAACATCGAGGTCTACGCCGGGAAGTTGGTCGACGAGGGCTACGTCGTCGCCGTGCCGGACCCCTGGTTTGCGGCAGGGGCGGTCCCGGATCTCTCCAGCGGGCAGGCCGTCGCGGCGGCGGTGGCGAGCGTCGACGACTCGGCGATGCTGCGGCTGGTCGTGCGCGCGCGTGACGCGCTCGGCCCGGTGACCGGCCGGGCCGTGGTGGGGTTCTGCATGGGCGGCCTCTACGCGCGCATGGCGGCCACCGTGGTCCCCGGGTTCTCGGCCGCGGTGGAGTTCTACGGGCGCGTGGTGTACCCCACGCTCACGCCTGCCAAGCCGGTGCAGCCCCTGGACTTGTTGCCGGGCCGAGCCTGCGCGCTGTTGTGTCACTTCGGCACCGAGGCCCCGGTGGCGCCCCCCCGGCACGTGGACCTGCTGGAGTCGCGTTTGGCGACCCAGCCCAGCCCCGCGCGCGTGTACCGCTACCGGGGTTGCGGACATGCCTTCGCGAACCCCGGCCAACCCACCTGGAACGCCGAGGCGGCCGCTCTGGCCTGGGCGCGGTCGCTGCGCTGGCTCGACGAACACCTGCCCGAGGCGGGTTAGATCACTGCCGCAGGAGCACCTGATGTTGCCGACCTCGCTGGACGACGCCCCGAGCCCCCGCTTGCCCCTCCGGCTCGGCCCCGACGACGACGAGCCCAGCGACCTCCCCGAGGAAGAAGACGACGACTTCGACGACGAGGAATGGGAAGAAGACGACGACTGGGAGGACGACGAGGACGAAGAAGAAGAAGGCGACGAGTGGGAGGAACTCGACGAGGGCGACGACGAGGAGTCCGGCGACGACGAGTGGGACGAGTCCGACGGCGACGAGGAAGACGACTTCGAGGACGACGACGAAGACGAAGACGCCGACGAAGACGAGGAGGCGGCCGAAGAGTAGTGGGCCCGCCCCGGGGCCGGCTCGCCGGTGGCGTCGCGGGCCGCGCGCGTCGGTCGGGTCAGCGCGGTGGGAACCAGTAGACGACCCCTGCGCGGGCGTCCCAGGCCAGCATGTAGGCGGGCAGTTTCGGGGCCATGCCCGGGAAGGTCCACCCGCCGGCCTCGATTGAGAAACCGACGTTGCGCCACGCCCGGGCGTCGAGGCCGAGGCTCGTGCGTAGCCCCGGCTCCGGCCACACCTCGCCGGTGGCCACCAGCGGGCCGCTGAGCAGCCACAACGACGCGCCCACCGTGCCGAGGGCATGGAGTCGCCCGGGTCCCACCGGCACGCGGGCGACGGCGGCGAGCCCCACGACGGGACCGTCGAGGAGCGCGGACGCCGTGTAGGTCGAGCCGAGGGCAAAGTCGGCGCGCACGCCCAGGAGACCCGCGAGGGGCAGGTCTGCCGAGGCCGCCAGCCCCGCCCCGCCGGCGCTGGCCTGGCCTGAGCCTCGAAAAAACACGTCGCCGCCGACGAAAAGCGATGCGGTGTCGCGACGCCAGGGATCCGTTACTCGCCCGTGGAACTTCCGGGCGGCGCGGCGGACGGCATCGTCGGCCGGGCCGCCGTCGGCTCCCGGTCGGCTCAGGCGTTCCAGGAGGACCAGCGCCGCCGGCCCGTCGTCGAGGTTCCAGAGGGCGTAGGCCTCCAAGAGCCGCGCCGGCTCGTGCTCCTCGGGCGAGTCCTGGTTGCACTCTCGCGCCAGGCGCAGCGCGCGCTGGGGTTTCCCGGATTGCCAGGCGGCCAGGGCGTCGCGGTAGAGCCGCTCCCGCGCGCCGGGGAGCAGGGGCGCGGCGGGGCCGGTTTCGGTGGGCCCGGTTTCGGTAGGCCCGGTTTCGGTAGGCCCGGTTTCGGCGGGCGCGGTGGTGGTGGTGGGCTCGACAGGGGTGGTGGCCTCGCTGCCAGCCGTCTCTTCGGCAAGGACGACGGCGGCCAGGGCGATCAGCACGGTGCTCCCGTAATCTGCTGGCCGGGGCCCCTGGGCGGCCCGGTGGTCCACGCCGGACCGGTGGCGCCGCGAGCGCCCCGGAGGGGATGGCGACACCGGCGGCCGCGCGTGTCATAGTGCGGCCATGTTCCTCGTCGCACCGTTCCTGGTGGCGTGTACGCCCGGCCTCGCCGACGGGACCTTCGCGACCGGCAGCAGCACGGTCGTCACCTCGGCCGGTCACGACGCGGTGTACGTCGTGGACCAGGACGCCGGGCGCCTCGTGCGCCACGGCACGGACGGCTCCGTCTCGCTGGTTGCCGTTGGCTCCCGCCCCGCGCGGGTGGCACGCGCCGGTCGCGGACTCCTGGTGTCGCTGCGCGGGGACCGCGGCATCGCCGAGGTGGTAGACGACGCGGGCAGCTTGCGCCTGGTGGGCGTGACCCCGGTGGGCGCGGAACCGGTGGGACTGGTCGCCTCGGAGGACGGGCGCCGGGTCTACGTGGCGCTCTCGCTCGAAGACGCCGTGCTGGAACTCGATGGCAGCACGCTGGTGGAGCGCCGCCGCTGGACGGTGGCGAACCAGCCGCACTGGCTGGCCCTGCACCCGAGCGGTGCCACGCTCTACGTCAGCACCGCGATGGGTGGGCACCTCCACGCGGTGGACCTGGTGGCGGACCGGGTGGTGGAACTCGACCTGCCCGCCGTCACCGGCGCGGGTGACGAGGGCGACGACACCCTGAGTCGCCGGTTCACCGGGGACCCCGCCATTTCTCCCGACGGGAAACAAATCGCCGTGCCTGGCCTCCTGGTCGACAACCTCAGTCCGGCCGAGACGGCCGAGTCGGGCAGCGGCGGTGGCTACGCCTCCGACGACGGCACCGGCGTGAGCCGCTTCAACCCGGCGGTGTTCGTGGCCGCGCTGGGGATCGAGGGTCAGCCGGTGGCCGACTTCGCCGCGGTGATGGTCGCGGGCGAGTCGCCGGTGGGCGACCGGCGCGAAGTGGTCCGGTCCTACCCAACGTCGGTGACCTACGCGCCGGTGGGCGACGTGATGGTGGTGACGATGGAGGCGTCGAAGAGCGCGGTCGTGATCTCCACCCTGCACACCGCCAGCAACCCGGACGTGGAGTTCGAGTCCTTCGACAGCGACGGCGTGGGATCGGCGTTCTCCGAGGGGATGGCCGTCAGTGGGTCGGTTTTCGTCTCGATGGACGCCGGGCCGCGGGGCGTGGCCTTCCTCGACAACGACACCGCGCTGGCCCACAACTTCCTGTCGCGGAGCCTGCGCCAACTCGACGTGAGGGAAGGGCGCACCCGGGTGGCCGAGGTGCTCGCCGGCACCAGCTTCGAGCTCTCGACCACGCTCGAGGGCGGGGAGTCAACGGTGGTTTACGACAGTGCTCTGGATCCCGACGTGGAGGCGGGTCGACTGTTGTTTTACTCGGCGACCAACGACCACATGGCGGTGGACGGCGCGGGGGTATCCTGCTCGACCTGTCACTTCCAGGGGCGCAACGACGGCCTCGCGTGGAACCTCGAGGAAGTGGGCAACCGGCAAACGCCCAGCCTCGCGGCCGCCGCCGGGCGCACCGGCCCCTACACGTGGACGTCCGGCGTGGAGAGCATCGCCAGCGAGGCCCTTTTGACGAGCCAGGGGCGCATGGGTGGCGAGGGACTCGACACCGTGACCGCGCTGCAAATACAAGCGTTTATCGAGAGTATTGATGTCCCGGATGTGGGTGGGGTGAGCCACGACGAGGCGGCCGTGGCGCGGGGCACGGCGGTGTTCTCGCGCGACGACGTGGGCTGCGCGGGTTGCCACCCGGCGCCCCTGTACACCGACAACCTGTCGCACCCGATGTACGGCCTGGCCGCCGTGAACACCCCGTCGTTACTGGGCCTGCGCGCCACCGCGCCGTACCTGCACGACGGGAGCGCGCCCACCCTGTCGGCCCTGCTCGACACCGCCCGCGGCGGCGCCATGGGCGACGCTTCGGCGCTCAGCAGCAGCGAGATCGCCGACCTCGAGGCCTTCCTCGGCAGCCTCTGAAGCGCCCCGGCCGTATGATGCGCCGGTGAGTCGCCTGCGTGCCTTCCTCGATGACTTCGACGTTCGCCTGGCGGCGGCCTGGTGGGCTGTCGTGCTGTACTGGTCCACAACCCGCGCACCGGCGGGCTACCTGCTCACCTTCGACGACGTGTGGCGGCTGATTCACGCGCACGAGGCCAGCCACGGGGCCCTCGCGCCGTCGGAGGTGTGGCCTCCCCTGCAGTTCTGGGTGACGGGCGCGCTCTTGCGACTGTGGCCCGACGCGGCGACGGTCCCGGCGGCTCTCGGCACCGCGGTGATGGCGGC
>CAYHRZ010000394.1:0-5499 GCA_964359125.1 uncultured Klebsiella sp.
AAGCGGTGGGGAGGGACGGTCACGTTCCTCGGTGCCATCCTCGCCACGGTGCGAGCGTTCCAGCCCTTGACGACGCAATGGCGATGGTCGGGGCCCGACGGGGTGGGGGAGGTTGAACTCCCCACGTTGGCGGCTTTTGTTGCTAATGCGCACTACTGTGGTGCAGGATTGTGGGTTGGGCGGGACGGCTCGATGGCGGACGGCGCTTTCGACGTGACGCTCATCCCGCCCTTGACCCTCGGTCGCGCGGTCCTCTCGCTGCCTCACACCCGCACCGGGCACCTCGACCAGATTCCAGGGGCGATCCGCTTTCGTGCCGATACCATCGATATGGTAGGGGCATTGCCGATCGAGACTGACGGCGAGCCGCGGGGCCCCGGTCCGGCCCGGTTCACGCTGGCGCACCGCGCCCTCCAGGTCCGGGGGGCCTGGCGGAGTCCCCCGATCTCATTTTCGGATTTGTGATTTTTTTCGATTCCACGCTGTGCAAAAAATCGACATTGCGCCGTTGGCACTCGTCAACATCTAGGTATAAATGAGCCGTCCGGAACGAAAGGGATCTCAGCCTTTCTTTCGGAAGGCGTCGTATTCGAGCGATGGAGACCGGCAGCTTCCGCCAACGGTCGCCCTTGTAAGAATTTTCGCCTCTTGCAGTAAACCCCACCTCTCGCAGATAGGAGCACACGATGAACAAGGCTGATCTCACCGAGCAACTCTCCGTCAAGGCCTCGATCCCCAAGATCCGCGCGGCCCAGTACGTCAACTTCGTGATGGACACCATCCAGGACGCCCTCACCAAGGGCGAGAAGGTCACCATCTCCGATTTCGGCACCTTCACCGTGTCGCAGCGCCGCCAGTTCAAGGGGCACAACCCCAAGAACGGCAAGGTGATCCAGGTCCCCTCGCGCCGCATCCCGGTCTTCCGCGCCGGCAAGGGCCTCAAGGAAGCCCTCAACCCGTAGGCAACGCGTCCGCCGTTCGCGGCGGTCCCAACCACGAGGGCGGGTGGTGGCGCGAGTCACTCCCCGCCCTTCGTGTCTTTCGGTGTCCCCGCTCGCTTGACCGGGGGGTGCCGGCGTCAATAGCACCGCGATGATGATCGACGTCGACCAGGCCCCGCCCTCCCGGTGGGTGCTCGCCGCCACCGCGCGACTGCCATCTCGATTCGGCGACTTCAGCGTCGTCGCCTTCGAGCGCCCCGACACCGGGGAGGAATTCGGCGTCGTTGTCCGCGGCGCGCTGCAGGGTGCCGAGGCCGTCCCGGTGCGTCTGCACTCCGAGTGCTTCACCGGCGACGTGATGGGCAGCCTCAAGTGCGACTGCCGGGACCAACTCGAGGCGGCGCTCGCCTTCATTGGTCGCGCCGAGCGGGGCGCCGTGGTGTACCTCCCTCAGGAGGGGCGCGGCATCGGCCTGGCCAACAAGATCCGGGCCTACGCGCTCCAAGACCAGGGACTCGACACGGTGGAGGCCAACCTCGCCCTCGGCTTCCCGGACGACTTGCGCCGTTACGACGTGGCGGCGCAGGTGTTGCGGGAGTTGGGCGTGCGCTCCGTGGTCTTGTTGACGAACAACCCAGCCAAGGTGGCCGGACTGGCGCGAGCGGGTTTCCCCGTGGTGGGACAGATCCCGCTGCGCACCGCGCCGAACGTGCACAACCAGACCTACCTCGACACCAAGCGCGACAAGAGCGGGCACCTGTTGTAGGGGCAGATCGAGCCGATACCGTCGTGTTCCTCGACAAGACGTTGACACCGGGGCCCACGCACGGCTAACCTCGCTCGTCGTCGTCACCGCCTCCGAGGTTCCCCATGCGTGCAGCGCCCGCCATCCTCTTGCTCGGCCCCGTGCTCGCCCTTGTGGCCTGCAAGGAGCAGGTGCTCACGACGGTCACCACGCCGTACCCGGACATGAAGTTCTCGCAGGAGCAACTCGAGTTCGGCACCATGGAGTGGGGCGAGACCGACACGCGCACCGTGGTGCTCAGCAACGAGGGCTTCGTCGAAGAAAACGACGTCATCCGTGGCATGAAGATGGGCGTGGGAGCCACCGGCGAGTGGCTCGACTGCGTGAACATCGGCGCCGGCATGATGGACAACTTCTCCGTGTCGTGGGACGTCGACGACATCGAGTGCGACGAGCGCTGGACCGATCCCGATGCCGGCACCGAGGGCACCTCACCCGACGCCAAGGCGAGCAGCGACTCGGGCAGCGGCGGCGGCGGCGGCGGCGACAGCGAAGGCGGTGGTGGCGGCGGCGGCGACAGCGACCCCGGGCCCGCGCCGGATCCGAGCGAAGGCTGCCTCTTCACCCTCGGCCCGACCTGCTCGATCCCCCTCACGGTGAAGGTTTCGCCTGCCGACGTGGGCGAGATCTGGGGCTCCTTGGTGGTGTCCAGCGTCCAGGCCGACCAACCGGTCGACGACGAGGGCGAACCCACCGACGAGTTGCCTGCCTACCTGCGCGATCCCATCCACTGGGAGCAGCAGGTGTACCTGCACGCCGAGGCGGAGAAGGGCGAGGGCGCGCTGGTCGTCACCCCGCGCTCCTTCGACTTCGGGTACGTCTACCCGGGTACCGACGACGCCGACACCGCGCGGGTGTCGCTCAGCAACGTGGGCACGGGCGACGTGGTGATCGGCAGTGCCACGCTCGATAGTACCTGTGATTCCGCCTTCGCCATCACCTCCGATACCCTGGAGAACCGGACTCTCGAGGCCGGTGAGAGCACGCTCGTCGAGGTGAGCTTCACGCCGACCTCCACCAACGCCGCCTACTGCGACCTCCTGCTCACGAGCAACATGGCGAGCGCCACCGAGGTGAAGGTCACCCTCCGTGGCAACAGCGGCGCGGACCCGAACAACGAGCCGCCTACCGCCGCCGTGCGCTGGCCGGAGCCCGGCTACGAGTACAACAGCCCGAACCCGCTGGAAATCGAGATCAACGTCTTCGACAAGAACCAGCCGGCCTCGTCACTGACCTGCCGGGTCAAGAGCATGATCCAGGGGGCCAACATCGCCACCTGCACGCCGCCCGACGAGTCGGGGCACGTGGTGGTGTCGATCCCCCGTGACGACTTCGAGACCGGCGTCGACACGCTCAGCGTGGTGGTCACCGACGCCGAGGGCATCTCGTCCTACGCCAGCGTGTCGGTGCTGATCAACACCTCCTACCCGGACAGTGACGACGACGGCGACGGCTTCGGCGCCGAGTCGACGCCCCCGGACTGCGACGACCACAACCGCGACACCTACCCCGACGCGGCGGAGGTCTACGACGGCGAGGACAACGACTGCGACGGCGTCACCGACGAGGGCACCGACGGCTACGACGACGACGGCGACACGGTCACCGAAGCCGACGGCGACTGCAACGACTACAACGCCCAGGTGTACCCTGGCGCCCCGGAGCGCGCCGACAGCATCGATAACGATTGCGACGGGCGCACCGACGAGACCACCTCCCTGTACGACGACGACGGCGACGGGTTCGCCGAGGTCAACAACGACTGCGACGACACCGACCCCGACATCAGCCCCTCCGCGATCGAGGTGTGCGATGGCGTCGACAACGACTGCGATGGCCTCAAGGACAGCGCCGACGGCTGCATCTCCACGGTCAGCGAGCCGATCGTGGTGGGGCTGCCGAAGACCACGCAGAACGCATGCATGGAGGGGGAGATCATCTCGTTGGTGGCCAAGGTGTTCGACGCCGACGGCCAGGACACCACCTACAAGTGGGGCGACGACGCTAACTCCGGCAGCTTCGACAACGACAGCGCGCAGACGGTGAACTGGACCTGTCCGCAACTGGCCGAGGGCCTGAGCGGCAAGATCTACACCCTCTTCGTGATGGCCAACGACGAAGACGGCAACCAGGACTGGGGCGACGTGAAGGTCACCGTCTACCCCGACGACGAGAAGCTCTACGACGACTACGCGGTCACGACGACGTCGGAAGTCGATGCTTGCGGTGGCTCCGACGAGGGCGCCGCGGCTCTGGGGCTGCTGGCCCTCGGCGGCTTCGCCTTCGCCCTGCGCCGCCGCCGCGCCTAGCCAGCGCCCCACGCGTGTCGCGGCCTGCGTGGCGAGGCTGTCCCACCGGGAGCGGGTTCGCCGCCTTCGCCGGTTGGGCACGTGAATTGCTGTGCCACTGTGGTAGCGTGAGCACCATGCGCCACCGCCGCGGGCAGAGCGCCACCGAGTTGGCGATCGCGCTGCCCATCGTCCTCGGGCTCTTGTTCGCCGTGGTGGAACTCGGCCTGTGGTTCGGCGGCACCCACTACGCCAACTACGCGGCCTTCGCGGCGGCGAGGGCCCAGCAGGTGGGGGGCGACGCCGAGGGCGTCGTCGGCACCCTCCTCGACGGCCGGGCCACGCGCGGCGCCTCGGCCAGTGCCAGCGGCTCCAGCGTGCGGGTCGACGTGCCCTGGGTGGCGGACTTGCCCTTCGTGAGCGGCTTCGGTGACCTCAGCTACGACGTGACCGTGACCGCCGGGCCCGACGAGGCCGGCTACGAGGGGACGACGGGCATCAGGGCCAACCGCTACGGCGACAACAACTGCCGGGGAGGGTGCTGATGGGCGCGCCCGCGCGCCGCCGCCGCGGCGGGGCTGCCGCTGTCCTCGTGGCGCTGTGCCTGATGGCGCTGATGCTGGTGGTCGCGTTCTCCACCAACATTGGCACCCTGGTGAACGACCGCATCCGCATGCAGGAGACGGCGGATCTCTCCACCTACGCGGTGGCCTACAGCCAGGCGGCGTCGCTCAACGACCTCACCGAGCTCAACCAGGCCATCGCCGACGCGGCGGCGGACTGTCGCGACACGCTCTTCAACGGCGGGATGCCTTGGTCCACGCCCTGCAACTGCGGCCCCACCGACCCCCAGGCGGAGATCCAGCTGCAGATGTGCCGGGTGAACATCGACATGGCGATCTACGACTTCGTGAACCGCGCCCAGTACGAGCGCACCGTCACCCCGGCGCTGCGGGCCGGGCGGGCCACCGCCGATGCCAACTTCACCGGCACGGGCGCGCAGTCCACCTTCTTCGACGACGTGCCGGGGAGCCCCACGGCGCGCGGCACCTACACCATCTCGTGGTCCACCAGCACCATGGGTGGCGGTTCCACGCCCTCGATGGCCGACTTCCGGCAGATGACCGAGACGGCGTTCAACTACCAGTACAACCAGTACTGCAACGAGTGCGGCTACACCGGCACCTACATCCGCGCCGCGGTCACCATGCCCACCTGGTTCTACAAGCGCACCCGCGACCCCGATGTTTGGGTGGCGGGCCGGGTGGCGGGGACGCCGTCGAAGCGGTTCCTGGATCTCGACTACCGAACCAGTGGTCGCGACCGTGGTTTCTTCGGCGCCTCGTCAACTGGGGGCGACGACAAGCTCGTGGCCTACGCGGTGGCGAAGCCCTACGACGGCAGCGTGGGACCCAGCGAGCTCAGTGGCAACCAGGCCAACGGCAACATGAACGTGGGTGGCCTC
>CAYHRZ010000395.1:0-1621 GCA_964359125.1 uncultured Klebsiella sp.
CGCTGGTGGTCGTGCCATACCCGTCGGCGTCGGCGTCGAGGTAGAACGTCGTACAGTCGGCGCCGTCGAGCTCGTTGGTGTTGCCGTCGCAGTTGTCGTCGTAGGCGGTGGCGCACCGCTCCGAGGCCACGCCCGGGTTCACGGTGTCGCGGTTGTCGTCGCAGTCGGCGGTGGCCTCCACGGTGCCCTCGACCGTGTAGATCCCCTGCGCGGTACACCGACACAGGGTGCTGCCCATGACGCCGTAGCCGTCGCCGTCGGTGTCGGCGTAGTACACGTTGCAGTCGGGGGTGTTGGTCTCGTTGGTGCTGCCGTCGCAGTCCTCGTCAGCCTCGTCGGCGCAGATCTCGGTGGCGGCGGGACTCACGTCGGCGCGGCGGTCGTCGCAGTCGTCGGCCGTGCCAAAGCCGTATTCGTCGCTGTCGTGACCGTCACCGTCCTGGTCGAAGTCGCTCCGGCCGTCGCAGTTGCTGTCGATGCCGTCGTACCAGCTGTCGGTGGCCAGCGAGCTGATGGTCCCGTCCTGGTCTTCGCAGTCGCCGCCGAGGGAGCCGTCGCGGTCACAGTAGTCGTCGGTGGGGTCGCCGTCGGCGTCCTGGTCGAAGTCGTCGTCGCCGGCGCAGTCCTGATCTACGGCGTCGTACCAGGTGTCGGTGGAGTCGGGGTGCACCGCAGCGGCGTCGGAGTCGGGAAACTCGTTGATCGCCACCATCTCCGGGGGCCGTTCGGCGGGATCGTCCCAGCAGTCGCCGGTGCCTAGACCCACGTGGATGGGCTCCACCGGCTCGACGTAGCTCCCAGCGACGTAGCCGTCGCCGTCCTGGTCGGCGTCGTTGCCGTCACAGTTCTCGTCGATGGCGTTGTACCAGATCTCCTCGGCGCCGTTGGGGAAGACCGAGGCGTCGCTGTCGTCGCACTCCTCGCACTGAGCGTAGCCGTCGCCGTCGGCATCGACGTAGGCGGTGGTCCCGTCGCAATTGTAGTCAGCGGGGTCGGCGCAGTCGGACTCCTCGGCGCCGGGGTGGAAGGCCGCGTCGGCGTCGTCACAGTCGCCGCCCACCGCGACGTGCCTCGCGGGCCTGCCGCACGCTGCCGTGGGGCTCCCGTCGTCGCCGTACCCGTCAGCGTCCGCGTCGGCGAACCAGACGCTCGGCTGCGTGCACTCGGCGGCCTGCCCCAACTTCTCGGCCACCTCGCCGTCGGCGATGAGGACGCAGGCCGCGAGCAGGACGGTCACCACGCGACCACCGCCACCGCCCCCAGCCCAAGCCCTGCCCCCGCAGCGATGTAGCCGCCCCAAGCCAGCGAGTTGACGCGCGCCTGGGTGCCCTCCAACTCGCTGCGCAGGGCATCGCGTTCGTCGTCGGCCGCGTCGGTCGCGAGCGGCTCGGTGGCGTCGAAGTCGGCGCGCCCGTCGGCCGCCAGCGCCAGCATGACGCCCGAGGCCGCGAGCGCCGCGCCGGTTGCCGCGAGGAAGCCGACTCGTCGCCCCCACGGGCCCGGTTGGGTGGCCGCTCGCTCGCTCCGAGACTCCACCATGCCACCCTCAACCGGCCCCATCCAACCGAACTCGCCGTCACCTGGCCAGCGGTAGTGGGTGGCGACGGCTTGCCCCTGACCG
>CAYHRZ010000395.1:1631-5497 GCA_964359125.1 uncultured Klebsiella sp.
GTCGACCTGCTGCAACACGGCGGCCCGATGCGCCGGCGCCACCTGTACCGCCTGCCCGTCGGCCTCCACCCAACCGCTGGCGGGCACCGGCATCGGCTCTCCGGGATCGTCGCGAAGGGCGATCATCGCGGCGGGCACCTTCTCGCGGATCGGGTGACCGTCGGGGAGTATGGCGCCCGGGATCTGGTGGCCCGGTTCGGCGAAGAACAGCCCCGCCAGGGCCTGCGGCACCCGACCCTCGTTGCCGTCGAGGAACGCACCGAGGGACTCGACGCGGTGTACTCGGGCGATTGCGGAGGGGGCGAGCAGATCGCGGGCGCACACCAGCCGGGCCTGGACATCCCGGCGCGCGGTGTTGAAGGCGGCGATGTCGACCGAGGTGAACGCCGCCTCTGCGGATTGCACCGCATCGATCACCTCGGCGGTGTCGAATGTACGCGGGCAGTCAGCGAGGCCAGCCGCGGTGGCCGTGGCGGCGAGGAAGGCGAACATCGTGAACCACTCCTAGGCGCGTGACGACAGGCGCTCCCGACCCCGCGAGCCTACACCAACGGCACAACCCCGTCGAGGAAGGCCACCAAAGCGGCGACAGCGCACGCGAGCCGCTGCGGCGCGGGGTCTCGCCCGCCCCCCGTGCTACGGTGTCCCCGATGCGCACCGCCATCTTCGCCGGGAGTTTCGACCCACTCACCCTCGGCCACGTCGACGTGGTGCGCCGCGGCCGCGCCCTCTTCGACCGGGTGATCGTGGCGGTGGGACACAACCCGGCGAAGAAACGTTTCCTGGACTTGCCCACGCGCGTGGAGGTGGTGCGGGTCACCCTGGGCGACGACCCGGGCGTCGAGGTCGCGACCTACGAGGGGCTCACGGTCGACTTTGCCCGCGAGCGGGGGGCAGTGGCGATCCTCCGCGGCCTGCGCGACGGCGCCGACCTCGGCTTCGAGATGCCGATCGCCCTGGCCAACCGCGCGATGGCGCCCACGGTGGAGACCGTCTTCGTCGCCACCGACCCCGCCCTCGGGTTCGTGTCGAGCTCCCTGATGAAGGAAATCGCGCTGGCCGGGGGCGATCCCGCCCGCTGGCTACCCCCCGCGTCCTGGGCGGCCCTGTCGAGGGCAATGGGGCGGGGCTAGCGCCCGGCACGCGGATTGCTCAAACGGCGGGGAGAAGCCCACCGCCTCGGTGGGATAGGGAATCCCCGGAGCGCCCATGTGTGGAATCGTTGGCTACGTCGGTGAGAAACAAGCGACCCCCCTCCTCCTCGACGGCCTGAGGCGGCTGGAGTACCGGGGCTACGACTCCGCGGGTATCGCGGTGGTTCACGAGGGCCGCGTGAACACCGTGCGGCGGGTGGGCTTCGTGGCGCGCCTGGCCGAGGCGGTGCCGAACGACTTTCCAGGTCATACCGGCATCGGGCACACCCGTTGGGCCACGCACGGCGGCGTCACCGAGCAGAACGCCCACCCGCACGTCGACTCTACGAATCGTATCGCCGTCGTCCACAACGGCATCATCGAGAACCACGCCGTGCTGCGAGCCCGCCTAGTCGACGAGGGCGTGGTCTTCCTGAGCGAGACCGACACCGAGGTGCTCGGCCACCTGTTCCGCAAGTTTTACGCCGGGGACCCGGTCGCCGCCGTGCGACAAGCCCTCGCCCTGGTCCAGGGCACCTACGGCGTGGTGGTGGTCTTCGCCGAGCACCCCGGGGTCATCGTGGCCGCCCGCAACGGCTCGCCGCTGGTCCTGGGCAAGGGCATGGGCGAGACCTTCGTGGCGTCGGACCCGCACGCGCTCGCGGCCTACACCCGGCAGGTGATGTACCTGGAGGACCGCGACGTGGCGCGGATCGACCGCGACGGGTGGTCGCTCACCCGCCTCGACGGCGGCGACGTGTCCCGCGTGGTGGAGGTCCTCGGCGAGGAGTGGATCGACGAGGGTCGCGGCGACTACTCCCACCACATGCTCAAAGAAATCCACGAACAACCTGTTTCGCTCGAGCGCTGCTTGCGAGGACGGGTGGTGCCGGAGGAGGGGGGTGCGCGACTCGGGGGCCTCGAGCTCGATCCCCGGCAGATCGCCGGCATCCAGCGCGTGGGCGTGCTCGGCTGCGGCACGTCCTTCCACGCCGGGCTGGTGGGCGCGGCGGCGATGGAGCAGCTCGCCCGCATCCCGGCGTTCGCGGAGGTCGCCAGCGAGTTCCGCTACCGCAACCCCGTGATCGGCGGCGACGACATCTTCTTTGCCGTGTCGCAGTCGGGCGAGACCGCCGACACCCTCGGCGCCGTGCGGGAGGTGCAGGTGAAGGGGGGACGCATCTACGGCGTGGTGAACGTGGTGGGTTCGAGCATCGCCCGCGCCTGCGGCAAGGGCGTGTACGTGCACTCCGGGCCGGAGATCGCCGTCGCGAGCACCAAGGCTTTCACGTCGCAAGTCGCAGCGCTACTCGTGGCCGCCTTGTCGTTCGCGCGCACACGGACGCTCGGGCCCCACGACGGCAAGGCCTTCGGCGAGGAACTCCTCCGCGTGCCCCAACTGGTGGGCGAGTGGCTGGCGAGCGAGCCACCGAGCATCATGGACGCGGTGGACCTCGTCACTCGCGGGAAGTACGTGTTCTTCCTCGGCCGGGGCGTCTCGCATGCGGTGGCGAACGAAGGGGCGTTGAAGGTGAAGGAGATCGCCTATGTCCCCTGCATGGCGTACCCCGCCGCCGAGATGAAACACGGGCCCATCGCCCTGATCGACGGAAACACCCCCGTCGTGGTCGTGGTGCCGGACGACGTGATGCGTGACAAGACGCTGTCCGCCATCTCCGAGGTGCGCGCCCGGGGTGCCCGCGTCGTGGTCGTCCACACGGCGGGCGACGCGGATGCGTCGCGACTGGCCGACGTGTCGATCCCGGTTCCCCGCGTGTCGGCGCTGGTCTCCCCGCTCCTGACGGTTCTACCCCTCCAGTTGCTGGCGTACCGGACCGGCTTGGCCCTCGGGCGCGACATCGACCGCCCGCGCAACCTCGCCAAGTCCGTCACGGTCGAGTGAGCGGCTAGAAACTCTCGGGGACGCGGACGGTGACCGGCCCGAGCACCTGCGACTGGCAGGCGAGGCGGTCGCCGCGGCGCGCCGCATCCATCCCGAGGGCGAACTCCTCCATGGACTGGCGTCGCGACAAGTTCTGCGCGCCCGACAGCACCTCCACTCGACAGGTCCCGCACGAGCAGTTGCCACCGCAGTACGAGCGGAGGTCCACGTCACCCTCGATGGCGGCCTCGAGCAGTGTGGTGCCTCGTTCCACCTCGAGAATGCGCGTGCCATAGGTGACCGCCAGCGGCGCCCGGGGATCGACCCGGTCCCGCCCCGGCGCCAAGGCCGGCGAGTCGGCCGTCCCGTTGCGGAGGACGCGATCGGCGACGTCCGCCCCGACTTTGCTCGCGGCGCGCAGGCCCGCGCGGAGAACGCGTAGCGGCAAGGTGGTGCGGTCGGACATCCGGCGTATCGTGGCCGACCGGGGCTACCGGATCAAGGGCATAGGCGCCGCGCCGTAGCGCGGGGCACCCACGGACGGGTACGCTGCCCGCCAGATGAGTGAACGGTCGGCAGGGCGTTGGGGCGGGGGACTGGGTGCTTCGACCCTGCTGCATGGTGCCGCCCTGGCCGCCGCCCTCGCGCTCCTCGAGGCGGAACCCGCGGCGCGCCAAGGCCCGGGTACGGTGCCCACCGAGCCGGACGAGGCGGACCCGCCGCGGGTCGTGATCGAGGTGCAAGCGACGCTGGACGACGAGGTCGAGCCCAGCGACGACGACGACGCCCGTGACGACGAGGAGGAATCGAGCGACGACGACGACGCATCCAGCGACGACGACGAATCCCGC
>CAYHRZ010000396.1:0-5467 GCA_964359125.1 uncultured Klebsiella sp.
TTACCGATGTGTCGCTGGGGCTGGAATCGGAGCGACGGCGCGGCATTCTCCATCACCACCAGCGGGAGCCTCGTTGCAGAGAGTCCTTGAGCTCCTCGCGCAGCTCGAGCGCGCCCGACCGGCCGAGCGGAAGGCCAAGCTGGAGGCCTTTTCACGCGACACCGTTTTCCCCCTGGTCACCGACGACCATGCCGTCTTCTTCTACTGGGACCAGGAGCCGACCGACGCCGTGTTCTTGCAGCACTGGGTGTTCGGCCTCCCGAGCCGGATTGAACTGCGCCGCGTCCCGCACACCGACGCGTTCTGGCTGCCCCTCGACCTCCCGCGCCGGGCGCGCGTCGAGTACAAGTTCGAAGTCGTCAAGGGCGGACACGGCCGCTGGTCGGCCGACCCCCGGAATCCACGGCGTGCTTTCGACCCTTTCGGCAGCAACTCGGTGTGCCCTGCCTCGTCGTACGAAGACCCGGAGTGGGTGCACTTCGACCCGGACGCCCGGGCTGGATCTCTCACGGAGCACACGGTCTTGTCGCGACACTGGGGCGGTACGCGCTCGTACAAGGTGTACACGCCCTACGGCGCCCGCGCGGGCAAGCGCTACCCGGCGCTGATCGTCCACGACGGCGACGACTTCCTGCACTTCGGCGGCATGAAGACCCTACTCGACAACCTCATCCACCGGCACGAGGTCGCGCCGCTCCTGGTGGCATTCACCTCCGGGGTCCAACGAAACTGGGAGTACGCCGCGAATCCCAAACAGGCCGACTTCCTTGTGCACGACCTGCTCGCCGACCTGCACGCCAACCACCCGGTGCTCGAGGGCCCAGAGTTCCATGGCTTGATGGGCGCCAGTTTCGGCGGCGTGTCGTCGTTGTTCACGGCACTGCGTCACCCAGGTACCTTCGGGCGGCTGCTCTTGCAGTCGGGGTCGTTCGCCTTCACCGACATCGGCGAGCACGAGCGCGGGCCGTTGTGGGACCCGATCGTGGCGATGGTCAACGACTTCCGCGCGGCGCCGCCCAAGCTCGACGCCCACGTGTACCAGTCCTGCGGCACGTTCGAATCGCTCATCTACTACAACCGCAGCTTGTTCCCCGTGTTCCAACAGGCCGCCACCCGAGCGAGGTTCTCCGAGGCCCCCGACGGTCACAACTGGATCAACTGGCGGGATCGCCTGCGCGAGGCGCTGACGTGGCTGTTCCCCGGCCCCCTGTGGATGTACTACGAGTGAGATAACCGGGCCCCCGGAGTTCCCCCCATGTCTACCCGCCTCATCGGACTGTCTCTCGGCGCCGACCACTGCTGGCCCGCCTGCTACGAGGAGATCGTCAAGCGTCTGGACCTACGTGCGGATCTCGGGGGTGAAGTCGTCGACTTCGCCGTGGAACGGGTCAGCGTCGAGCCCTACGACCTCCGCGCCAAGCCCCGGTACGACCTGGTCCTGGACCGCGTGACCCACTGGTTCCCCACCACCCGCGAGTGGATCAAGAAGATCGCGCTGATGGACGGGGTGTACGTCTTCAACAACCCCTGGATGATCCAGGCCGCAGAGAAACACACCACCTACTGCGCCATGATGCGACTCGGCTTCCCCATCCCGAGCACCTGGCTGCTGCCGCCGAAGGAGTACCCCGACGACAACGACACCAAAATCGCAACCCGACGGTACAATCGGCTCTTCTCACTGGGCGATGCAGCCAAGAACGTGGGCTACCCGCTGTTCATGAAGCCCTACGACGGGGGGGCGTGGCGTGGGGTGTCGCGGATCGACGACGAGGCGAAACTCCACGCCTCCTACGACGGCTCGGGCACGCAAGTGATGCACCTGCAGAAGGCGGTCGACAATTGGGACCTCTTTGTCCGCGCTATCGGCATCGGGCCACAGGTGAACTGCATCAAGTACGACCCCGACGCGCCGCTGCACGCCCGGTACGTCGTGGCCAGCGACTTCCTCGACGATGCGGGCCGCCGCACGATGGAGCGCTTCGCGCGGGTCATCAACGCCTTCTTCTGCTGGGACTACAACTCCTGCGAGGCCCTGCGCGCCGACGGCGTGTTTTACCCCATCGACTTCGCCAACGCCTGTCCCGACTCCCAGGTCACCTCCTTGCACTACCACTTCCCGTGGACGGTGCGCTCGCTGGTGGCCTGGAGCCTCTACTGCGCCGCCACCCGGCGCAAGCCCCGCGTCAACCCCAACTGGCAGCCCTACTTCGACATCGCCGACACCGACCTGCCCTTCGACGAGAAGCTCAACCGCTACGAGGCGCTGGCGCTCGACTACTTCGAGGCCGAGAAGTTCGCCGAGTTCCGCGCCACGACGCTGAAGAACCTGGACGAGGTGTGCATCGAGTTCTTCGGCACGGGCCGGGCCAAGGACATCTTCCGCGAGAAGGTGTCGTTGCTGTTCCCAAAGCACGAGATCGAGCCCTTCACCGGACACTTCTTCGAGCAGGTGCAACAGTGGCGCGCCGACGAGCAGCGGCGGATCGCCGGCCGCTGAGCGCGTGGCGCCTCCTCGCCCTGGCCGACCAGCCCATAACGGGCACGGGCGGACAGACCGCGGGCGCCCGGCGGTCAGTCATCCACCCGAGGTCGAAAACTGGCACCGGTCAAGCCCTTGAAATGCCGACGGAGAACGGGAGACGTCAAGCCGGCCCCTTGATCTGGGCGCCCTACCGCGGCACACTGCCGCGATGATCGCCCTCCTCGCTCTCGCCGCCGCCTCCTCAGCCTACGCCGCCGTCATCACCGTCGATGACTCCGGCGGGGGCGACTACCTCACCATCGCCGAGGCCGTGACCGCAGCCTCCAGCGGCGACACCATCAACGTCTGGGCCGGCACCTACAGCGAGGCCATCGACTACGCGGGCAAGACGCTGGTCATCCAGTCCACGTCGGGCTCCGGCCGTACCTTCCTGGACGTGGCGGGCGCCGCCGGGTACGCGGTGTACGTGGACCAGGGCGAGGGCGCAGGGACCACCCTCAGCGGCTTCACCATCACCAACAGCGGGTACGGCGGCCTCTACGTGTACTCGTCGGACCTCAGTGTAGAGGATGTCGTGATCGACAGCACCGGGTCCACCTCCTACTACGGCGGCGCCGCCTACATCGTGAATAGCACCGTGGACTTCACGGACGTCACCATGCAAGACAACACGGCGTACTATGGTGGCGCCATCTACGCCACGGGCTCCGACATCACGATGGACACGGTGAGCATCACCGGCGGGTGGGCGTACTACGGTGCGGCGATGTACCTCAGTTCGAGTTCGAACCTCACCGCCAACGCCCTCACTGTCAGCGCCAACGACAGCTACTACTCCGGCGCCGTCTACCTGTACTACAGCAGCAGCATGGCAGCGACGGATTCATACTTCACTTCGAATACCAATAGCTACGGCTACGGTACGGCCATTGTCGGCTACTACAACGCGAGCATCGAACTTACAGGCGGCGAGGTGTCGGACAACGAGCAACTCTACGCCGCCACCTACGGCTACTACTCGGCCGTCTGGGCGGAGTACAGTTCGGAGCTGGTCGCAACCGACGTTGTATTCGCACGGAACTACAGCTACGGCGGCAGCGGCGCGAGTGTGTACAACTACTCTTCCGGCACCTTCGACGGCTGCACCTTCGAGGACAACGAGGGCACCTACTACGGGGCCCTCGCCGTGTTCTCGGGCTCGGACGCTAACATCACCAACACCACCTTCACCGACAACACCGCGCTGTACTACGGCGGCGCCCTCTTCGTGGGCTACTCCTCCGAGGTCACCGGCGACAACCTCGAGTTCACCGGCAACACCGCCGGCAGCACCGGCGGCGCAATCTACGGCTACTACTATTTCGACTTGGAACTGACGAACAGTTCGCTGGTGGGCAACAGTGCGGGCTACGCGGGCGCGGCGTACATCGGGTCCCCCTCCGGTAGCGTCCTCTTCGACACGGTCGAGATGAGCAGCAACGAGGCCAATATCGCGCAGGGCGGGGCAATGTACATCTACGGCAGTGGCGACTACGAGATCACAAACAGCACGATTTCCGACAACTACGCGACCAGCGGTGGCGGCGCCCTCTTCATCTACTACACGCCCACGCCGGTGGTGATCAGCAACTCTACCGTCAGCAACAACACCACGGACGGCGCCGGTGGGGCGATCTACCTGTACTACTACGGCGGCATGGAGTCCGACACCGTCACCTACGACAGCAACCTAGCCTACAGCGACGGCGGTGCAATCTACGCCTACTACGACGTGTCCCCCGTCACGATCTACGACAGCGTGTTCACCTCGAACACGGCGGACCATGGCAGCGGTGGCGCCCTCTACGGCTACTACTACATCGACTTCGAGATCACCGACTCGGTACTCAGCAGCAACTACGCCTACAATAGCGGCGGCGGGTACTTCGGCTACTACCTCGTCGACCTGGTCGCCTCCGGGAACCTGGTCTCGGGGAACGAGGCGGCGAACGGCTACGGCGGCGGCATGTACGTCGACGCCGCGTACGCTGGCTACGGCACCGCCGAGATCACCGATTCCACCATCACGGGCAACAGCGCGGGCCTGTCCGCCGGCGGGCTCTTGGTCAACTACAACGAGGTGGCCATCCTCGACAACCTCGACGTCGAGGGCAACACGGCGGGCCGGGACTACGGCGGCGGACTCTCGGCGGCGGGCAACATGGAGTTGGAGGTGACCCGCTCCACCTTCTGCGACAACACCGCCGACGAGGGCGGTGGCGCCTACGTGAGCTCCACCTCCGTCGCAGGCACCTGGACCAACAACGTCTTCCAGGACAACAACGCCACATACGGTGGGGGGATCTCGGTCATCTCCGAGGCCT
Organism: uncultured Klebsiella sp.; assembly: GCA_964359125.1. Classification (GTDB taxonomy): domain Bacteria; phylum Myxococcota_A; class UBA796; order UBA796; family SXON01; genus SXON01. The sequence goes on from CAYHRZ010000396.1 coordinate 4,849, forward strand.
ACCTGTCGTTCGTCAACAACAGCCTCGTGGGCAACGACGCGGCGAAGGAAGGCGGCGCCGTGTACGTGTACAGCGCCACGATGGACTTCAACAACAACCTGGTGGCCTGGAGCGCCGACGGCGACGGCCTGGTGATCGACGACAGCACCACGCCGGTCAACAGCAACTTCACCTACAGCCTGTTCTGGGACAACGTCGCCGACGACGCCAGCGGCTACGTGACGGACGCGGACCTGGCGGGCTTCACGGGCAACGTGTTCCTCGACCCCGACGTGTACGCCTACAGCGCGGACGGCGACTGCAGCAACGACGCCCTGGTCCCGAACGCCGCGAGCCCCCTGGTCGACGCGGGTGACCCGACGATCCTCGACGAGGACGGGAGCGTTTCCGACATCGGCGCCTACGGCGGTCCGGGTGGAGGCCTCACCGACGCCGACGGCGATGGCGCTGCCAGTGTGATCGACTGCGACGACGGCGATGCCACGGTGTACCCGGGCGCGCCGGAAGTGGTGGACGACGGCATCGACCAGGACTGTGATGGTAGCGACCTCGACTCTACCAACCTGGACGCGGACGGCGACGGCTACGACACCGACGCGGCCGGCGGCGACGACTGCAA
>CAYHRZ010000397.1:0-5462 GCA_964359125.1 uncultured Klebsiella sp.
GGACCAGCCCCTGGTCGTGGTACATCGCGAGGACCAGGTCGGCGTCGCCCGGGTGCGTGAACGCCTCCTCCGCGCTGACCGGGCCGCGGGCCAGGATCCCCTCCGCCCGGGCGTCGGCCACGGCCGGCGCGATCTCGGCGACCTCCTCGCCCCCGAGCAGGCCCTGTTCCCCGGCGTGCGGGTTGAGCCCACACACCAGCACCCGGGGCGCCGGGAGCCGCAACTGTTCGCGCAGCGCCCGATCCACCGTCCGCAGCGCGGCGAGCACGCGTCCCCGCGTGACCATCGGGGGCACGGCGGCAAGGGGAACGTGGACCGTCAGCAGCGCCACGCGGACGCCGCCGCCCACGAAGGCCATGACCGGCTCGCGGACCCCCGCGAGGTGACCGAGGTAGTCGGTGTGCCCGTGGAAGGGGAACCCCGTGGCCGCCAGGCGCGCCTTGTGGATCGGCCCGGTGACCAAGCCGCGCACGGCGCCCGCGAGGCACATGGCCACCGCCTCGTCGAGCGCGGCCCACTCGACCGGGCGACCCGTCGAGACGGGGGCGCGCACCGTCACCCGGCGGGGAGCGGGTATGCCAACCGCCTCGTAGGCCTCGACGCTCCCCAGCACCAGCACCTCGCCCACGTCGACCTCGGCCAACGCCCGGGCCGTCACCTCCGGCCCGATGCCCAGCGGGCAACCCGGCGTGACGACTAGCGGGGGCATCAGGGCTCGGCGGCGGGCACCCCGTCGGCGGGCCCGGTGCCGTCGCCGCCGGGGAGCGCCACCTTCACCACCGCCGCGCGGCGGGCCTGCTGGAACCAGCGCGCCTTCTCGTCCTCCATGCGCGTCATGAAGATCTGCTCGGCAAGGGCGTCTTTGGCTTCCTCGAAGCCGGTGTTGACCCGCTCGCGCTTGGTGACCCGGAGCACGAACATCGCCGTGGGGGTCTCGACCAGGACGGGCTCGCCGAGGGGGGCGCCGAAAACGGGGGTGTCGAGAGCGGGCACCAGCTCCCCGCGCTTGAAGGCGCCCATCTCCCCGCCCATGGCGCGGTAGGGACCCTCGTCGTAGGCGGCCGAAACGGCCGAGAAGGGCTCGCCCGCCTTCACCTTGGCGATAGCCTCCTGGGCCCGCGCCCGGATGGCGTCGAGCGCGGCGCCGTCGGCACCGGGCGGCACCGCGAGCACGATGCCCTGGACGGTCGAGACCTCGCCGCCCCCGGACCGCCCCGACCGCAGCCACGCGTCCTGCAACTCGTCGTCGGTGATCGTGATGCGGGGCCGGAGGACAGACTGTTGGAACTTCATGTCGCGCAGTTGGGCACGGAGCTCGCTGCGGTAGGCATCCCAGGTCATGCCCTGGCGCTCGAGCTCACGGCGCAGCCCGTCGCGATCCAAGCCGTTTCGCCGCGCGAGGTCGTCGATGGCGCGGTCGATGTCGTTGTCGGTGACGTCGAGTTTGAGGTCGGTGATCTGCTGGTCCACCAGCGCGCGCTCGATCAGCCGCTCCAAGACGGCGTGCTCCGCCGCCCGGCGCGCCTCGGGACCGTCGCTGGTCACGGCGTCTTCGATGTACTCGCCGCCCAGCGTGTAGACTTGCGAGAGGACGATTACCTCGTCGTTGACCACGGCGGCGACGCGGTCGGCCACGAGGCCGTCGGCCGCTCCCGCCGCGGCAGGGAGCCCGAGCGCCAGCACGGCCGTGGCCAGCAGGCCGCGCATCGCAACCCCCGCGCCGGGCAGGGCCTACTCCCCGCCCTGCTTGCCAGCCTTGCCCTCGCCCTTGCCGCCGCCCTGCTTGCCAGCCTTGCCCTCGCCCTTGCCGGCCTTGCCCTCGCCGAGCACCCGGCCCTCGCCCGCGCCGGGCAGGGTGGGCATCGTGGGGGGCGTAGCCATCTCGCCGCCCTCGGCGGCCTCGGCGCCCTCGCCGTGCTCACCGGCTTCTTCGCCCTCTTCGCCGCCGAGCAACGGCATGCCGGGCAACGCCCCGGTGCGCCGACTGCTCTTGACCTCGAGCGCGGCCACCTTGGCGTCTTCGATCTTGATGCTCGCGCCGGTCTTGATCTTGGCGATGTAGGCGTCGTAGAGCTCCTTCATCTTGTCGTTCTTGACCTTGCGGAGCACGGAGCCCTTCATCTGCTGGAAGGTGCGCTCCACCTGCTCGCGACGCGTCGCGACCATGATCACGTTGTAGCCGTCGGTGGTCTTGAAGACGTCGGACACGGCGCCCGTCGTCAACTCGAACGCCTTGTCGACGATCGACTGGTCGAGGCCCGGCTTGCCCTCCTTCGACACGAAGCCCACGTCGCCGCCGCGACGCTTGTACATGTCTTCCGAGTACTTGGCGGCCACGTCCTTGAAGCTGTCGGGCTTGGCGGCCACTTCCTTGCGCAGGCGCTCGGCCTCGGCCTTGGCGGCCTCGTCGTTGCGCTCTTCCGAGGTCTTGATGAGCAAGCGCCGGATCTGCACCTTCTCCGGGACGATGAACTCCTCCTTGTGGGCGTCGTAGTAGGCCTGGAGCATCTCGTCGGTGAAGTCGCTGTTCTTGACGGTGCTGTAGACTTCCTCGCGCAACAGGGTGTTGACCATCACCTTCTGGACCTTGGGATCCTTGTCGAGCCCCTTCTGCAGGGCGGCGGCGTAGAGCAACTTCTCCTCGACGAGGCCGTCGAGCACTTCCTTCTTCTCCTCGGCCGACAGCACGTCGCCGTTGGCCGGGGCCTTGCGCTCCGCCGCGGTGAGGAACTCCTTGCTCCCGATCTGGATGCCGTTGACGGTGGCGAGAACCTCACCGATATCCTCGGTTGTCGCCGTGGACGCGGTGGCGCCGTCCTTCGCGCCGCCGTCGCAAGCAACCAGTGTGGACGAAGCGGCGGCAAGACCACCGAGAGCGACGAGAATGAGCAGGGAACGCAACGCGGACATGAAAGGCTCCATCAAGCGAGCCCGCCGCCTAACCTACGTTCCCTCCGCGGCAACGCCCGGGCTAGGTTCGTGACATGCGGTTGCCGCGGTGGTCTCGGACGCTTCGCGGTCGTGTGCTCGGCGCCGTGCTGATCGGCGTCGCCTTCCAGCTCGCCGCGCTGGCGTTCGACGTCCACCAACTGCGAAACATTGGCCAGAGCCTCGCGACGGTCAACGACACCTGGCTGCCGCTGGCCCGCCTGGGCGCTCGGCTGGAGGGCGTGGCGGACCGGGGCGACGTCGCGCGGGTCGGCAGCCTGGTGGAGGCTGCGCGCGTGGCGGTAGCCACGGGGCAGGCGAAGCCGGTCGACGCCGAGGAAGCGGCTCACCTGCGTTCGGCAAGCGCTCAACTCGACGAGATCGCCGTCGCGACCGCCGACCGCGCCCGCCTGCGCGACGAGGTGCTGCAACTCAGCGCCCTCGCGGAGGCCCGGGTGGCGGCGCTCTCGGCCCGCACCGCCAGCGCCCAGGCCGACGCCCTGGTGGTGTCGCTGGCCCTGGTGGTGGCGTCGCTCCCTCTCGGCCTGGCCCTGTTTTGGCTCGCCGGGAGCGCCCTGCGGCCGGTGGCCACCCTCACCGACCGGGTGCGCCGCCTCCAGGCGGGGGAGCGGCCGGCCCCGGTGGAGATCTTCAACGACGACGAGATCGGTGTGCTCGCCGCGGCGTTCAACGAGATGGCGACCGCAGTCGACGAGCGCGACCGGATCCGCGACCGGCTGGCCCAGAGCGAACGCCTGGCGCTGGTGGGGCAGTTGCTCGCACAGGTGACCCACGAGGTGCGCAACCCGCTCAACGCGATGAGCCTGCACGCGGAGCTGCTCGCCGACGAGGTGAGCCCGGACGGTCAGCCGATGTTGTCCACGGTCGTCAACGAGATCCGCCGCCTCGAGGCGGTCACCGAGCGCTACCTGGACCTCGCACGCCGACGCGCGCCGGTCCTGTCGCCCGAGAACCCCGCCGAGATCGCCCGCTCGGTGGTGGCCCTGGAAGACGAGCGCCTCCGGCGCCTGGGCGTGGAAGCGAGGGTGGAAGCCAGTCGTTCCCGCGTGGTCGACATCGACGGCAACCTGTTGCGGCGCGCCCTGCTCAACCTCGTGCGCACCGCGGCGGAGGCCGGGGCCCAGCAGGTGGTGGTACAGGTCGACGTCGGCGACGTGCTCCAGGTCAGCGTGACGGACGACGGGCCGGGCATGTCGCCCGAGGTCGCCGCGCGCATCTTCGAACCGTTCTTCTCGACGAAGGGGCGCGGGACGGGCCTGGGCCTGGCGCTGACGCGACAGGGGATCGAGGACCTCGGTGGCACGGTCGGCGTCGAGAGCCACGAGGGCGCCGGCGCCACGTTCACCCTGCGCGTGCCGATCTAGCGGGGACTTGACACCTTGGCAGCGCGCCGCCACAATGGCAAATGCCCGCGATCCTGGTGGTGGACGACGAGGAGGCCAACCGCCTCGCCCTTGAACGCATCTTCGTCCGCGAGGGCCTCGACGTGCGAACTGCCGCCGACGGCCGCGCCGCCCTGGACGTCCTGCGCGAGGGCGACGTGGGCGTGGTGCTCTCCGACCTGAAAATGCCCGGGATGACGGGCCTGGAGCTCCTGCGGGCCTCGCGGCAGGTGGCGCCGGAGACGCAGGTGATCCTGGTGACCGCCTACGGCAGCGTGGAAACGGCGGTGGAGGCGATGAAAGAGGGCGCGCAGGACTTCGTCACCAAGCCGCTGCGCCGCGACCAGGTGGTGCTGGCCGTCCGCAAGGCCCTGGAGAAACACGACCTGCTCCGCGAGAACACTCGGCTCCGCGCGCAGATCGCACAGGTGTCCCGGGCCGAGATCATCGGCCAGTCCGCGCCGATGCGGGCGCTGGAAGAAGAGGCGCGCCAGGTGGCGCCGTCGATGGCCAGCGTGCTGGTCACCGGCGAGAGTGGCACCGGCAAGGGCCTCTTGGCCCGGTGGATCCACGAGATGAGTCCCCGCCGCGAACGCCGGCTGGTGACGGTGAACTGCGGCGCGATCCCCGAGTCGCTGCTCGAGAGCGAGCTGTTCGGCTACGAGGCCGGCGCCTTCACCGGGGCCCAGGGGCGCAAGGAGGGACGCTTCGACGCGGCGGCCGGTGGCACCCTGTTCCTCGACGAACTCACCGAGATGCCGGTGTTGCTCCAGGTCAAGTTGCTCCGCGTGCTCCAGGACGGCGAGTACGAGCGCCTAGGGGGCACCCGGACCCTGCGCGCCGACGCGCGCATCATCGCCGCGACCAACCGCGACCCGGCGGTGGCGATGGCCGAGGGCAAGCTCCGCGAGGACTTGTACTACCGCCTCAACGTGATCCCCTTGAGGGTGCCGCCCTTGCGCGAGCGACGTGAGGACATCGCGTTGTTGGCCCGGCACTTCCTCGTGATCCAGGGCGCACGTCACGGTCGTCGCATCGCCGCCATCGACGACGAAGCGCTGGCCGCGATCGAGCGCCACGCCTGGCCGGGCAACGTGCGCGAGTTGGAGAACGCCGTCGAGCGGGCGGTGG
>CAYHRZ010000398.1:0-5446 GCA_964359125.1 uncultured Klebsiella sp.
AGTTTGGCGCGGGCTGGATGACGGCGTGGGCCTCGTAGGTCGCGGGCGGGTGGTCCGCGACGAACTCACTGGGTGCGGGCGCCACCTGTCGCCGCAGGCCCATTTGCAAGCGGACGGCTCTGAGCCAGGCCGGGGAGGGAGCCGCGGCCTCGAGGCGTCGCACCGAGCGCGACGCGAGGCCGAGGGCGCGGGCGATCGTGTCCCGGTCGTACCCACGTGCCGCGCAGACACAGGCCTGGCGGGCGGCGACGACCGGGGTGCTCCGGCCCACGAGCGCGTCGACGCCAGCAGCCGCGGCGCCGGCCTCGGCGAGATGGTCGAGGCCCACCTGCTCCACCAACTCGTCCAGGCCCCAGTGCGCGAGCAGGCCGGCTCTCGTCACCCGAGGCACGACGGTGCGGACGGCCTCGGCCACCCAGCCATGGCCCACCCGCAGGCCCAGGAGGTCGGGCAGGGTCGTGGCCTCGCGGTAGGGGTCGCGACCCACGCCGTGGTGCGTGTCCTGGCGGTGGACGTAGCCGAGGACACTCTCGGCGTGCCACATGTCGCGGATCGGCTTGGTGGTGGGCGCGGCGATGGGCAGGCGGAGGGCCGCGCCCAGCGCGAGGCGGGCGTCGTGCACGAACCGGCCGAGCGCGGCGGCGTCGCACGCGAGCGCTGCGTGCGCCTGACCGTCGGCTCCGCCCACTCCGAAAATCCCCTTGTCGCGCCCCACGCGCAACAGCGTGGATACCAGGAGGCGCCGGGTCCCGGGCGTGGGAGCCAGCACCTGGTCTACCTGTGCCCTGAACACGACTTGGTACCCGACGGCCATGCGGCGGCAGGCTTCGCACCGGGGGGTCCGGCGTCAAGCGGCAGGTGGGGCTCGAAATCGAATTCTGTTGACTTGACCCGCGATGGCGCGATCGCCTTGCCCCGATGGTGCTCGGGCAAACGCTGTCCCTGGCGCGCGGGTTCCCGGCCTGAAGAGCGGGCGCGCGTTCTCGACGGTTGGGGCTCGGAGCCAGGACGGTGGGGCACGTGGTCACAACGGCGTGGGCTGGTGGTCACAACGGCTGCGCTCGCCGCCACAACGGTTGGGCTCGTGGTCACAGCGGCTGGGCTCGCGGTCACAACGGCTGGGCTCGCGGTCACAACGGCTGGGCTCGTGTTCGAGCCACCCGGTTGTGGCCAGCGTGCGGGTCGGCCGTCGCCCCCCTGCGCCCCCGTTCCCCGCCCGCCCAGCGGGTTCCCGGCCGCGAGCGGGGGGCTCGCCGCCACAACGGTTGGGCTCGTGGTCACAGCGGCTGGGCTCGTGGTCACAACGGTTGGGCTCGTGTTCGAGCCACCCGGTTGTGGCCAGCGTGCGGGTCGGCGCCGTCCCCCCGGGCGCGGGTCCCCGGCCGAGGCAGCGTGCGGGTCGGCCGTCGCCCTCTGGGCTCCAGGTCGCCGGCAGGACAGCCGGCCCGGAGCCACGACGGCCGGGCTCCCGATCGCTCTCCCCGGCGGTCGCCGCCTCTCACCCGCCCGGTAGCGCTCTCGGCGACGCGCGGTGTCCACAGCACACCCCTGGAGCACCCGTGATCCTGTTTCTCCTGAGCTGCGCCGCTGGCGAGCGCGACTGGGTCTTCGACACCGCGCCCGCCGCGCTGCGCGCCACCTTCGGCAACGGCGACGTGACCGTCCACGCGACCGATAGAGACGACGCGGTGGTGGCTTGGTCGGGCGCCGCAATCGGGACGATCCCCCACGTCGGGGTGCTCGACGGCGTGCTGGTCGTCGGTGCCGAGTGCCGCCTCTGCGGCGGGACGCTCGACATCGAGGTGCCCGCTGGCATCCCGGTCGACGTGGGTGTTGGCGAGGGCTCCGTGACCCTCCAACTCGACGAGGCAGTTGACGTGGCGGTGCGCCTCGATCACGGCGCCGTCGAGGTCGGCGTGCCTGCCGGGAGCTACGACGTGCGCGTCCGCGCGGTCGCCGCGAGCGTCAGTCTCGACGGCATCGAGCGGGATCCTGCGGCCGCCCACCTGATCACCGTGGACGTGGACGCCGGCGAGGTCGTGCTGCTGGGGTACTGAGCGGCCGCCGTCGTCACCGCGCGGCACGGCGCCAACAGCGCGCTTCCCGCCGCGTTAGCCGCCGGGACCATGTTTACCGGCATCGTCAGCGCGCTCGGCACGGTCACCCGGGTGGCGCCGCGCGGCACCGGGATCGAGATGCTGGTGGCGGCTCCGTTCACCGACGTGGTCGTCGGCGAGTCGATCGCCTGCGATGGCGTGTGCCTCACCGTGGAGCGGTGGGAAGACGGGGCGTTCCAGGTGGCCGCGGGGGAGGAGACCCTGGGGCGAACTACACTATCCGAAGTTTTTCCGGGGATTCACGTCCACCTGGAACGCGCCGTACGCCCCATGGATCGGCTCGGTGGGCACATCGTACAAGGGCACGTGGACGGGGTCGGCACCGTGATCCGCCACAATTCACGACCTAGCTTCGTCGAAATTGAGATTGAAGCTACGGAAGCGTTGATGCGCTTTTTTGTCGAGAAGGGCAGCGTCTGCGTCGACGGGGTATCGCTCACGGTCAACACGGTGTCGCCGCGGAGCTTCCTGGTCGGCATCATCCCGCACACGGCCGCGGTCACGAAACTTGGCCGATACGCCGTCGGCCAGCGGGTGAACCTCGAGGTCGACGTGATCGCCAAGCACGTGGATCGCCTGTTGGCTTGGCACACTGGAGGAACGCGATGAGATTCGACGTCATGCCCTCGACCCCCGAGGCGCGCGTTCGCGCGGCGATTGCCGATATTGCCGCGGGCAAGATGGTGATCTTGGTCGACGACGAGGATCGCGAAAACGAGGGTGACCTCGTCATCGCCACGGAGAAGATCACGCCGGAGGCGATCAACTTCATGGCCACGCACGCGCGGGGGCTGATCTGCCTCACGCTCACCGAGGCGCGCGTCGACGAGTTGGGCTTGCCGATGATGGCCACCAACAACCGCTCCCCATTCTCCACCGCGTTCACGGTGTCGATCGAGGCCCGCGAGGGGGTGTCCACGGGCATCTCGGCGGCGGACCGGGCGCACACCAGCCTCGTGGCGATCGACCCACGGAAGGGGCCGGCCGACCTCGTCACCCCCGGGCACGTGTTCCCGCTCCGAGCGCGCGACGGTGGCGTGCTGGTCCGGACCGGTCAAACCGAGGGCAGCGTGGATCTCGCGCGGCTCGCCGGGCTCACGCCCTCGGGCGTGATCTGCGAGATCATGAAGGACGACGGGACCATGGCGCGCCTGCCCGATCTGAGGGTGTTCGGCGAGAAGCACAACATCCGGATCGTGGCGGTGGCCGACTTGGTCCGCTGGCGCCTGACGCACGAGCGACTGGTGATCCGCGAGATCGAGACCACCATCCACACGCCGGAGCACGGCGAGTTCTCGGCCCGGGTGTACCGCTCCACCGACCAGGGCCTGCACATGGTGTTGTGGAAGGGCAACGTGGCGGAGGGGGGCCCCGTGCTCACCAGGGTGCAGACGGCGTGCGCGCCGGCCGACGTCTTCCGGGCGCTCTCCAGCGACTCTGCGGCACAGATCGACGGCGCGCTGGCGGCCATCGCCGCCGAGGGACGGGGCGCGCTGCTCTACCTGCACGTCGACGGCGGCCGGGACCCGTCCGCGACGCTCAACCGCATCCGCGAGCACCTCACACCCGAGGCCGCTTCGCCGCAACCGCCCGACGCCCTGCGCGAACTGGGAACCGGCGCGCAGATCCTGGTGGACCTCGGCATCCGCGAGCTGAAGCTGCTCACGAACAACCCCCGGAAGATCGTCGGGCTGGAGGGCTTCGGCCTGTCCGTCGCCGAGCGAGTCCCGCTGGCCATCGCGCCCCACCCGGATAGGCGTCGTTTCTTGGAAACACGGCGCACCCAGCTCGGGCACCTGCTCGGCCCCAACCCCACGGAGTAAGCCATGCCCCGCGTGCTCGAAGGCAAGTTGGTCGACAAGGGCGGTCGTTACGCCATCGTGGCGGCCCGGTTCAACGCCCTGGTCGTCGAACCGCTGGTCGCAGGCGCGGTCGACACCCTGCTCCGGCACGGGGTCGACGACGGCAACATCGACATCGTGCGCGTGCCCGGCAGCTTCGAACTGGGCGTGACCTGCTCCCGCCTCGCGAAGAGCGGCGACTACGACGCGGTCATCGCGCTCGGGTGCGTCATCCGTGGGGGTACCGCCCACTTCGAGCACGTGGCCGGGCAGGCCTCGGCGGGCGTGCACGCCGCCGCCATGGAGTCGGGTGTCCCGGTGATCTTCGGGGTGCTGACCACCGAAAACGTGGAGCAAGCCCTCGACCGCGCCGGTGTGAAGATGGGCAACAAGGGCGCCGAGGCCGCGATGGCGGCGATCGAGATGGTGGACCTCTTCCGCGTGCTCGGCTAGCCGATGAAGGCCGGACGTCGGCGGGCGCGCGAGTTTGCGCTCCAGGCGCTCTACGCGGTCGACATCGGCCACGCCGGGGGGGCACCCGCCCTCTCCGGGCTCTGGGGCTCCATGCTCGACGAGTTGGCCGAGCCGGTCACCGAGGCGGTCACTAGCGAAGAAACCGAGTTCGCACAGGAGATCGTCCGGGGCGTGCTGGAGGACCGGGAAGCGCTCGACGCGCGCATCGAGGCGGCCAGCGAACACTGGCGGTTGCCGCGGATGCCCACGGTGGACCGCAACATCTTGCGAATCGGGGCGTGGGAACTGGTGTCCCGTCCCGACATCCCGGGCAGCGTCGCGATCAACGAGGCGATCGAGTTGGCCAAGAAGTTCGGCGGTGCCGAGTCACGGGCGTTCGTCAACGGCATCCTCGACAAGATCGCCAAGGACGTGGGCCGGGGCGGCCGTCGCAAGGCCTGAGGCGCGGTGGGCGCCTACATCACCGTGAACGCCTGCGTGGCGTAGTTCCCAAGGTTGTCGTACACGTTGAGGGTGTAGCTGTCGGTGCGCATCCGGCCCCAGGCGTAGCCCTCCTCGAGGCTGCTCCCTGCGGGCACCGTCCACGTCGTGATCACCGACACGCATGCCACGGCCACTCCCACCCCCATCCCGCTGGAACTGGTGACGTCGGCGCCGGTGAACAAGCAAGAGTCGGGGGTGTCGAAGGTCACGTCTGACGAGCAGGGGTTGGACAGGACCGCCGCCATCGTGAGGCTGTCGGAGGTGGCCCAGGCGGTGCCGGCCGTCCCGGTCCCGTCTCGCACCTCCGCCGTCAGCACCAGGTCGGCGATCGTGCACGCGGTGGGGTCGGTGTCCCCGCCGGTGTCGTCCTCGCCGGTGTCCTCGTTTCCGGTGTCCTCGCCGGTGTCTTCGATGCCGGTGTCATCCTCGCCGGTGTCCTCGTTTCCGGTGTCCTCGCCGGTGTCGGGCACCGAGGTGTCGTCGCCGCCGGTGTCGCCGCCGGTGTCGTCGCCGGTGTCGTCGCCGGTGTCG
>CAYHRZ010000399.1:0-5443 GCA_964359125.1 uncultured Klebsiella sp.
GCAAACCGGACACGCGGGTTTCCCCGGTGTTGGCGCCCAGGAGCGGGAAGGAGAAGCCCGCCGGGGTGAGCCCGGTGGGGGCGTCGCCGCGCTGCAGGCCCGCGAGGCTGGCGCTGCTGGCGTCGGGCAGGGCGCGCAGGGCGGCGTGGGCCCGCTGCGCCACCTCCGCCAGCGGGGCGTCGGCCAGGAGCCGCACCGGCAACGAGTCGGCGAAGGGGCCGAGCAGGCTCGCGACGCCCGGCACCCGGTGTGGCCTTCGCCCGTGGGCGACGCGGATCACGACGTCGTGTTGACCGGTGACGGCGTACAGCCGGCGCGCGTAGGCCGCCAGCACCAGCGCGGGGAGGGTGACCCCCAGCGCCCGGGCTTGCGTCTCCAGCGGCCCCAGCACCACCGAGGTGTGCACCATCCCGGCCGGGCCAGACGGCTCCGCGCCGTGGCCCAGCGGCAGGCGGGGCACGCCGTCGGCGAAGGTGGCGGCGTAGTCGCCCGCCTCGCCCGGGGCGGCGGCCAGCGGCGACACCGCCACCCAGTCGGGTCCCGCCGAGGGCTCGTCGCCACGCAGCAGGGCCTCCGCCAGGTTCTTCAGGCTCCAGGCGTCGAGCACGGCGTGGTGCGCCACCAGCGCCAGCCGCGAACCGTCGCAAGCCACGTGCACCAGTGGCCCCTGCCCCAGGTCGAAGCTGAGCGACCGCAGTCGCGACTCGTCGACCGGTCCCCAGTCCAGCACCGGGCGCACGTCGTTCGGCACCAGCCGGTCGCCCCGGACCACCGACCGCAGCACCTCGTGGCGCCCGGCGGCCAGCGCCAGGCGTCGCGCCACCGTGGCCTCCAGGAGCGGGGGATCTACCGACATCGACAAGAACACGCTGCCCGGGATGTCGGGGTAGAACCGGCTCTGCACGACGAACGTGCGTTGGCTGTCGGTGAGCGCGACCCCCACGCCGGGGGCGGCGGTGGGAGCACCCTCGCCGCCGGGGGACAGCGTCCGGTGCGCCGCGGGCGCCCGCTCGGCGTTCAGCGCCGCCACCAGGGCGCGCAAGCTGGGCGCCTCGAACAACAGCGTGGGCGGCAACTCCCGACCGAGGTGCCGCTCCAGGTCGCGGACGAGGTCCAGGGCCAGGAGCGAGTCGACCCCGAGCGCGACGAAGTTGGCGTCGGGGTCGGGGGCCACGCCGAGCGCGGACTCCACCACCGCCGACAGTTGCGCCAACGTCACCGGGGCGGGCGGCGCGGCCTCGCCCGTAGAGGCAACGGGGCGGTACGGGGGCACCTCGTCCACGTCGCGCCCCGCGCCCGGCCGCCACGCGGCGAGCAGGAAACGCTCGTCGCAACGCAGCGCCTGGTCGAGCACTGCGAGCGCGGTGGCGGGATCCAGCGGCCGGATGCCCCGCGCGCCCAGGGCCTCGGCGTGCGCCCCGGCCATGCCCGCGCCCCGCCACGGTGCCCAGGCGATCGACAGGGCGCCGGGCGTGGACCGGGCGAAGTCGTCGAGCCAGCGGTTCGCCGCGGCGTAGTCCTCGATGCCCGTGGCCAGACCCGGGAGCGCGCCGGCGATGGAGGAGAACAGGATCCAGTGGTCCGCCGTCACCGAGGCGCGCAGGGCAAGCAACACGTCGCGCTTGGAGCCCCAGGGGTCGTCGAGGCTGCCCGCGAGGTGGAACACCGCGTCGAAGTCGCCGGATGGCGCGATAACGTGTCGCGACAACGGCACGACATCCGCGTCCCAGCGCTGCCGCAGGTGGTGGGTCAACTGTCGCCCGAGCGCGCCGGTCCCGCCGCTCACCAACACGCGCGCGCCGGGCCGGAGTCGGGACGCGCCGGGGCGCGGTGCGCACCACGGGGGCCCGGCGTGCAGCCAGCCGTCGAGGGTTTCGGCCATGTTGTCGCTGCTATCCGCGCCGTGCCCTTCCCTTCCCGGCGCGGATCGCGATAGTCTCCGCCGCGATGGACTACCTCATCTATGGCCTGTCGTGCACCTGCTGCTGTCTCTTCTGGGTGTTCGTCATCCTGCTCGTCGTGGGCATGCTGGCGCTGCGCAAGAAGGGCAAGAAAGTCACCGCCAAGGGCGCCGTCACCGAGGGCGTGGAGCAGGTGAGCCGCGTCTTCGTCCGCGGCAACAAGACCCGCGAAGAGATGCTCCGGGAAGACGACGACCAGGGCTGATGTTGAACGGTAGTCATTGACTCCCATTCAATAACGTCGTAGGCTCCGGGCGTGGCCCGGCTGGACCCGCACGCGCGCCGCGAGGCCCTGGTGGCCCTGGGGCGGCGCCTCTTCTCGGATGTGCCCTACGACGCGCTGTCCATCGACCAGATCGCCACCGAGGCCGGGGTGAGCAAGGGCCTGCTCTACCACTACTTCCCGGGCAAGCGGGAGTTCTACGTGGCCACCCTGGTCGACATCGCGGATGAGCTCACCGAGGTGATGGGCAGCGCGGGCACCGACGTGGGCTTGGCGCTGGACCGCTTCCTCGACTTCGTGGAACACAACCCGGTGCTCTACCGGGGGCTGATGACCAGCGGCATCGGCGCCGACCCCGAAGTGCGCGCGGTCGTCGGTGGCGTGCGAGCGGCGGCGGCGGGGCTGTTGTCGGGCGCCTCCGGCAACCACGACCCCCTGCGCCTGGCCGGGGCGGTGGGCTTCGTGGAGGCGGCCACGCTGGCCTGGCTCGAAGATCGCCGCGTGTCGCGACCGGTGCTGCGCGAGGTGCTGGTCGACGCGTTTTCGCGGCTGTTGTCACCCGGCGTGGAGGACTGATGTACTACTTGCTCGTCTTTGTCCCCACCCTCGTCGTCACCGTGGCGCTCTCCCTCGGGGGCTGGTGGCTCTTGTTGCCGCCGGTGGTGATCTTCGGGGTCATCCCGGTGATCGACCACCTGGTGGGACTGGACCCCGCAAACGGCGCCTCGTCCCCCCGCTGGAGCGCGCTGGCCACCGCGTTCGTGCCGGTCCACCTGGTCGTGGTGAGTGTGGGCCTGTGGCGGGTGGCCGAGTGGCCGCTGGCCGAGCAAATGGGCGGCGCCGTCGCCATCGGCTTCCACGGCGCCACCGCCATCGCCGTGGCCCACGAGTTGATGCACCGGGCCTCGCCCCGGTCGCGGCTGTTGGCCGACGTGCTGATGAGCAGTTGCCTGTACCCGCACTTCTCCATCGAGCACGTGCAGGGTCACCACCGGCGGGTGGGCACCGCGGACGACCCCGCCACGTCGCGACTGGGCGAGTCGCTGTACGCCTTCCTCCCGCGCACGCTGTGGGGGAGCCTCGGCTCGGCGTGGCGCATCGAGGCGGCGCGCGGGCTGCCGTGGTGGCGCAACCGCATGCTCGGCTACGGGCTCGTGCTGGGCGCGCTGCTGTCGCTCGCCGCGGGCCTCGGCGTGCTGTTGCCGCTCCTGGTCCAGGGCGCCGTCGCGGTGCTGTTGCTGGAGACCATCAACTACGTGGAGCACTACGGGCTCTCGCGACACGTGATGGACGGGCGTCCGGAGCGGGTGCGCCCGGAACACAGTTGGAACACCGCCCACCGGGTGAGCAACGGGCTCTTGCTCAACCTCGCCCGGCACAGCGACCACCACGCCTTCCCGGCGCGGAGCTTCCCGGACCTGCGCCACTACGACGCCGTGCCCCAGATGCCCACCGGCTACGCGGGCATGGTCGTGCTCGCGACGGTGCCGCCGCTGTGGTTCCGGGTGATGGATCCACGGGTGGCGAGCTGGCACCAGGGCCGGCCAGATTTCGCAGAACTTCCACCGGGCAACGGAGCGGGGGCGCCGGAGTTGCGGTAGCATCGCGCCATGCCCGACCAGCTTCAGGACAAGGTCCGCACCCCCGACGTCGCGCCCACCCAGACGCCCGACAACGGCGTGGGCCCGAACTTGCAGCCCCGCGGCAACGAGGCCGCCCAGCAACAGCTCAACGGCAAGGACGAGGGGCTCGCCAACTACGAGGCCTCGCTCGGGCGTTTCATCGGCAAGCCGCTCTACGAGGCCATCGCCGGCGCCTTGACGTTCGACAAGCTCAAGGGCTCCGCCCGCAGCGCGGTGTTCTCGGCCCTGGAGTCGCTGGTCGACCAGGTGGGCAGCATCGACAACGTCACGGCGGACCCCAAGGCGCTCGACACGCTCGGCAAGTTGTTGTCGGACAGCTCGGCGCCCCACGTCGACAAGCTGCTGGAGAAGTACGGCCCGGAGCTCACCGGCAAGCTCGCCAAGTGGGCGGGCGCGCACCCGCGCACGATCCTCAGCATCGCGCTGCTCGCGGCGGCCGGGGCGGTGCTCGCCAACGTGCCCATCCCGGAGCTGAAGCAGTCGCTGAAGCTCGGCAAGGTGGGCAAGCTCGACATCGAGGCCAAGCTCGGCAAGATCCGCGACGTGTCGCTGGAGAAGATCAAGGCGAAGCTCAGCGCCGAGAGCGGCCCGCTGGCGGCGTCGCTGGAGGTGGGCAAGGACGGCGACAAGCTCGGCGGCGGCGGGAGCCTCACCCTCGGCGACAACGACAAGAAGCTCAGCCTCGACGGCAAGTTCGACGACAAGGGGCTGACCGTCATCGGCCTCGGCGGGCACCTACAGGTCGACGACGGCAAGACCGTCGACGGGCGCGTGAGCAAGGACCGCGACAAGGAGGTCATCGGCACCGTCACCGTCACCGACAAGGACGGCAAGACCACGAGGACGGACGACTACAAGTACGACGCCAACACGGGGGTTTTCACGCTCGGCCGGGGACAGTTGTTCGAAGACGGTGGGATGTCGCTGAAGCAGAAGAGCACCTGGGGTAGCGACGGCACGGGCTCCACCGGGCTCGGCATCTCGGGCAAGGGCACCGACCTCTTCGCCAAGGGCGACAAGGGCTCGGCCAGCCTCGACTACCAGCACGACGTGGGCAAGGACGCCTACGGCCTCACCGAGACCGACAAGCTCAAGCTGGGGTTGTCGTACACGCGCAGCGACCTCAACATGAAGCTCGACGCGGCGCTCTCCTCGCGCGGCGAGAGCACGGCGTCGGGGTCGATCAACAAGTCCTGGGCCAACGGGCACAAGGCGGGGGCGAGTTTCTCCGCGCGGCTCGACGACCCGAAGCTCCTGGAGCTGGGCGCCTTCTACGGCTTCAAGGACCCCAAGGAGTTCAAGAGTTTCCTCGTCGAGTACAAGCACAAGGCCGGCGCGGTGAGCGAGAACGAGCTCGCCTACACCGTGGAGAACACGCTGTCCGACGTGAAGCTGCGGTGGCAGCAGTCGTTGAAGTGGGGCGGCAAGGGCGGCACCACGCTGGACACCTCGCTGATGGGCGCGAAGTTCTTCAACAAGGACACCGCGTTCCTCGCCGGCGCGCAGCACCACCAGGACTTCAGCACCGGCAAGGGCAGCTTCACGCCGCAGGTGGGGGTGCAGTACAAGGGGGTGCCGGTCACCCTGGGCTACGACATGGAGCGCAAGGCCGTGCT